>JBAZWU010000003.1 GCA_041660185.1 Elusimicrobiota bacterium
AGTAATCGTAATCGCCCGGGTAGAGAGTGACTCGCCCCTGATTCACATGCAGAACATGATTGGCGATCTGCCGCAAAAAGTAGACATCGTGGCTGATGACACAGATCGTGCCTTCAAAAGATTTCAGCGCCTCGATCAGCACTTCAACACTCGCGATATCCAGGTGCGTGGTGGGTTCATCGAGAAGCAACAGATTGGGAGGATCGAGCAGAAGCCGGGCTAACCCCAAACGGCTTTTTTCCCCACCGCTCAAGACATCGACTTTCTTACTAACGGAATCACCCGAAAAGAGGAACGATCCGAGCACGGTCCTCAGGCCGGTCTCGGAGTGCGAACGCCGCGTGTCGCAGGCTTCCTCGAAAACGGTCCGTCCGGGCTTGAACATCTCCGAACGATGCTGGGAGAAATACCCCGCTTCTACGTTATGACCCAGACGGCGTTCCCCCTTTTGAATCGGAAGGAGACCGGCCAGGATTTTCAAGAGCGTGGATTTCCCCGCCCCGTTCGGCCCGACGAACGCGATTCGCTGGGCGCGCTCCAACGTCAGATCCAATCCCTGATAAACCCACCGGGACCCATCATAGGACTGCCAGGCGTCCTTGAGCGTCAGCACGTTCTGCCCGCTGCGCGCCGGTTGAGGAAATGAAAAACCGACGGTTTTCAATTCCTCGGGCAATTCGATCCGCTCCATTTTTTCCAACTGCTTAATCTTGGCCTGGGCCCGTGAAGCGGTGGAGGCCTTGGCGCGGAATCGACGGATGAAGATTTCCGCTTCAGCGATTTCCTTTTGCTGGCGCTCGTAAGCGGCGATTAAATTTTGCTTGTCGCGCTCGCGCTGGTCCACGTAATCCTCGAAGGTGCCGGTATAGACTTTCAACCGATGGCCCCGCAAGTCGACCACGCGATCGGCCAGCGCGTTGATGAAGGCGCGGTCATGCGAGATGAGAAAGATCGCTCCGCGATACGATTGAAGATAGCTCTGGAACCAGAGGAGCGATTCCAGATCCAGGTGGTTGGTTGGCTCATCCAGCAGCAGAAGATCCGGCTCCTCCAGAAGCAACCGGGCGATCGCCAAACGCATCTGCCATCCGCCGGAGAGCTCCTGGACCGGCCGCTCGAAATCCGTCACCCGGAAACCCAGGCCCATGAGAATTTTTTTGGCCTTTGGCTCAAACACCGAAGCCATCCCGGCTTCTCCAAGAACTTCTTCCAACACGGTCCGGGAATGAAACGTGGCGACCTCCTGCGGGAGGTATCCGAAGGTCACCCCCGAACGCAGGCTGATCTCTCCGGCATCCGGCGGCTCCGCGCCCATGATGAGCTTAAAGAGCGTGGATTTCCCGGCCCCGTTCGGCCCGACCAGGGCAAAACGGTCCCGTTCATTAATCTGCAGGGACACCTCCTCAAATAAGGTCTGCGTCCCGAACGATTTGCTGACATTCCGTAATGTAATCATGGAACAACACCCTTGTGCCAGTCACCCGGAGTGACGATTGAATTTAGAATATTGAGCGTACTCTTTTTGTCGCGAACAAATATTTTGACCAGTTTTAGGTCCAAACACCCGGTGACAGTCACCAAGTTGTAAGAACCTGATCAGCTGATGAGGAGTGATTTGATCTCTTCGATCGACGGTACGCGGCCCGTGGATTTAACCTTCCCGTCTACGACCAGCGCCGGAGTGGTCATCACACCCGCGGCCAGAATGGCTTTCATGTCGGTCACTTTCTCAACATCAGCGTCAAGGGTGAGCGCCCTCACCGCGATTTTGGTTTGATCCGTCAACCGCTGGCATTTCGCGCATCCTGTGCCCATAATCTGGATTTTTTTCATCGTTGGGTCCTCCGTCCTTCAATTATGCCAGAAAGAAAACCAGAATAGCGTCAGCGGGGAAGCGGAAGGGGAGCGGCCCCGTTCAACAGGGATCCCTTAAAGAAAGGCAACCGGCCGATGACGTTTTTCTTTCGTCCGGTTCTGGCGAGAGCTCCCCACAAAACAGTGAATTCCTTTGTGTAAGAGTCCACGACTTTTTTCTCATTGGTAAAAAGGGCGTTTTCCCAGTTGTTGTGTTCCGCGTTAGCCGTCCAGTTATAGCTCCCGACAAATACTTCTTTTCCGTCGAAGATCGCAAATTTATCGTGCATGACCCCCCGGCCTTTTCCAGACCGGATCTGGATCGGGATCCCCTGGCGGGCCAGAAAATCGTTTTCATCGTTCCTGTTTCGGGACTGGCCTGCATCCCGAATCACCCGCACGCGAACCCCCCTTTTGGCGGCATCCGCCAGCGCTTGTGCAATTTCGCCGGATGTAAACGAATAAACCGCTACATCGATCGTGGCTCGGGAGGTATTGATCCGGCGGATGATCTGGTCCCGGATCCCGCCTTCCGGGGAGAAATAAACATCGCTGCCCAGCGCCGGAAACGACACCAGGCCGTTCAACAGCAGAAAAATAGCCGCCCTTCTGAGAGTTATGCGCATCGCCCGATAAGGATAAGCGGGAACACCTCCCCTGACAAGGGGCAAACAAAAACCAGGGGACGTTCTTAGGTAATTAGGTTCCCTGAATAAATCCCGACATTCTTGCTCTAAGTAGATAGACTCCTATGCCTCGTCTTCCGCGCCTTAACCTTCCCGGGCAGTTTTATCACGTCATTGCCCGGGGTATCGAATGTCGGCGCATCTTCCGGCAGAAAAGGGACTACGAAGATTTTCTTCGCCGCCTGGCGAAAGGCCTTCGGAAGAGCGGGAGCCGGTGCTTCGCCTGGGCGCTCATGCCCAATCATCTTCATCTTTTGATCTTGTCCGGAGCCCGCGGTCTGGTCTCTCTGATGCATCCGCTCTTAACCGGCTACGCAACCACCTTCAACCGTCGCTATGCGCGCGCCGGGCATCTCTTCCAGAACCGGTATCGGTCGATTCTCTGCGAAGAAGATCCTTACTTCTTAGAACTAATCCGTTACATCCACCTGAATCCGGTACGTGCACGATTGGTTCAATCCCTGGAAGAACTAGCCCGATACCCCTGGACAGGCCACAGTGCCTTGATGGGACGTATTCCGCGTCCCTGGCAAGAAACAGACGGAGTCCTTGGGCATTTTGGATCAACCTTTCTCCAATCCAGACAGGCTTACGAGCGGCTTCTCTTGGACGGCTGGAACCAAGGAAAACAAAAACATCTGGAAGGTCTTGAAAAAATCATTCAGCCCCCGGGGGGAGGAGTCCGTCAAGCCTACGACACAAGAATTTTAGGCGGGGTTGATTTTGTCGAGCAAATCTGGAACACCGCCGAAAAAGAAGACCGGCAAAAACGGGATTCCCTGCAATCAGGATGGACCTTGGAGCAACTCCAAGAAAGGATCGCCGGGTGGGTGGGGGTAGATCCTGGTGCGATCAGTCGTCCGGACCGTCACCGATTGGTGGCTCAAGCTCGAGCCTTATTTGTCTACGCCGGGATCGACTGGCTAGGTAAAAGTGGACAAGAAATGGCCAATGTGATTGGGATCTCTCCCCCCTCTGTTTGTGAAGCTCGCGAACGGGGCCGCCGACTCGCCGACCGTTTTGACCTTCGGCAAATCCTCTCGAAAACCTAATTACCTAAGAACGTCCCCGATGTTCGAGATGCGACCCTTTTTTAAAAAAGTCCCGGTCCGGAGGACTTCTTCGGTCGATGAAAGAATGCGGGACAAGATCTCTACCGATTTGACCGGATAGCGCCCGATGGCGGTCTCTGCCGAGAGCATCACCGCATCCGTCCCGTCAATGACCGCGTTGGCAACATCCGTCACTTCCGCGCGGGTCGGCATCGGCTGCAGGACCATCGATTCCAGCATTTGGGTGGCTGTTACGACCTTTTTGCGATAAAAATTGCTTACAGCGATGATCCGCTTCTGAGCGAAAGGGATTTCTTCTAGCGGCGTTTCCACACCCAAATCGCCGCGGGCCACCATCACGCCATCCGCTTCCTGAACAATGGCTTCCAGGTTTTCTAAGGCCTTTCTTTTCTCGATCTTCGCCATGATCTGCGGCCGGTGCCGCCATTCATGAGCGGCCTGCCGCACGCGGCGGATGTCCTCCGGAGTTTGTACGAAAGAGACCGCCAGCCACTCGGCTTTGTGGCGAGCCGCAAAACGGATCCACTCTTTGTCCTGAGACGTGGGAAGAACGACCGGGAAGTCCGTGTTCGGCAGATTAAGGCCTGACCCGGACCGCACCACACCGCCGGCCGCCACACGGCAAACCGCGGTTCTGCCCATCACGTGCAGGACCTGGAGTTCCACTAGACCGTCGGCCAGAAATACAGGCTGTTTCGGCCTGATCAGCGGGAGAAGGGTCGGCTGCCGTAAAGGCAAACAGCCTTTCTGCCGGCAAACACCCGGCGGCACGAGCCGGACCGTTTGGCCGGCTGACAGCTCCACTGATCCGCGCGCGAACTTCCCCAGCCGGAATTTTGGTCCCGGCAGGTCGATCAGCACCTCGACTCGTTTGCGCAGCCCCCGCGCGAGCCGCCGGACGGACAAGATCCGCCGATGGTGCTCGTCTACTGTCCCGTGGGACGCGTTCACCCGGACAATATCCACACCAAGCCGGATCAGCTCGCTCAGAACGGCACGGTTATCCGTCGCGGGGCCGAGGGTGGCCACGATCTTCGTCCGATGGTTTGCATCATGCATGATTTATTCGCCTCATCCCATCTCAGTGGTGACGGTGACAGGCACCAGACAGGCGATACCCCTTTCGTTAAGCCCCTTTTGGAAGAACTGTTTCATTAGCCGTTTCATAACCGTTTCAACATTCTGGAACTGTTTCATTTGAAACGGTTCAATATAATCAACGGGGCACCCCGGATCTCTTGCCCCAAATCAGGTCATTCCCCCTGTTAGGTGCCTGACACCCAGGTGTTTTGTTGAAACCGACTCCGTCATCTATTACTTCGAAAGCAGCAATTTCGCCAAGCTCGGGGGATTCGTCTAACGATAGAGTGGGTACTCGGATAACTCTGACTGAGATATGGCCGCCTTGCTTCCCATCCTCTATGGCTTGGACGGAATTCACGACTGCTTCATACACCGGAAGTAACGGCCTGCTCGCCGGTAGTGATGTGTTCCGGACTCGCCCAATTACATCTGTTCTCATTTCTTATTTCCTGTCATCATCAAATATGCACCGCCAAATAAAACGGAGGGAGAGGGATTCGAACCCCCGATGAGCTTGCGCCCATATCCGCTCTCAAGGCGGACGCCTTCAACCGCTCGGCCATCCCTCCAAATTTGTTATGCGCTGGGCCTGTCTTCAGTGTCATTCCCAATCATGCGTGAAATAATCCCAGAAGTTCCTTTCAAATCATTCATACTCATCAATTTATCGTACGCCTCTTTCACTAAAGCGGCTGTGCTCGTCAACTGCCCTTTGTGAGGCAACGACCCATCAGCGCCGCAATGCAAATCGACCTTAAGGTCCCGAGTGAACGGGGGCTTGAGATGTAAATTGAACACTACCGGCTGGATTTCGCTTTCGGGAGCTAATCTCAACCCCTCGGAAGCAATAATATTCATCCTGAAACCAAAGGCAAAGTTGCCAGTCCAATGCTGTCGATCGGTCAGTTCAAAACCCATTTTACAGTTATCCCCAGGCTCCGAAATCAATCGCCCGTTCAGGAAAATATCTCGCGCAATTCCCGCGCCTCCGTTATGAAGCAAAATACCGACTTGAATAATTATGGCATCTTCTTCACGCTTCGCATTCCCGATTGTATACATCACAAATACATTTGGCTGAGGCCGACGACCAAACATCCCTGCCAGCACACCTTGAGGCACTGGCACGAAACTCGAGCCCGCACGCATGTAGTACTGGTGGTTGTATAGAGACTCATGAGGAGTGATCTGGCTTTTTGGAATCAACGTCGTCACATAGCCTCTCGCACCGTCCTGAACGACTGCAATATTCCTTACGTTTTGTACTGGTGGCACCGTGAGACCCGAAATTGCTCCTTCAATGCTTGCCAAAAATCGCGGGGCATCTATAAGAGGAATTTTGGCTTTTGCCACGTCCCCTAAATTTGGGTCTTGAGAGCAATCCACCCCCCACACCAAGACTCCCCCTTCGGAATTAGAAAATCCCGATAAAGCTTTGGCCAGATTTTGCCTATCTCCTTGATGCAACGAACCGGCAGCCCCATCATTGGCAGACCGCTTGAAGTCGAGAAAGAATTCCTCAGATTGCCGTGTTCGAATGAATTCTTCAATGGTGGTTAAGCCTTGCTTCTCGATGCGATGAAAGAGCTCTTCGGGTCTGTCCATGACACTTTCCTTTACGGCTCACTACGGCCTCGTTTACGGCCTAACGGTCCCAATCAGTCTCTTTCGGTCTTACTCAGTCCCAAACCACTCGACGGAAATGTGCGGTAGGTTTGGCCTCGTTTAATTTTTCAAGACGCTCGGTTCCATCGTTCCTATGCCTTTATGGACGATGGCCATCACCACCTCTACTAAACAGGCGGTGAAGGACCCTCCGCACTCCGGAACCATTAAGCTTTCGACCCTGCCTACCGGCAGCAGGCGCTCAGCCCCTTTCGCCTCCAAACTATGTTTTCCAGTCGTTGCCCGGCATGATTCGCTTCATAAATTCATCGAACAGCGGCACCGTGAAAGCCGTGTCGCCATGGCTGGGGCTCCAGATCATACCCTTGGCAATCAGTTGGCTTCGTGTTGGAGCGAGCGACGTCACTTCCCTGCCAAGTTGATCCGCGATGTCCCCTGAACGGTGCGGCCCGGGGCCAATATTCGCCATCGCACGCATGTATCTCTTCTCCAGCGGAGTTAATCGATCAAACCGAACTCGAAAGAAGCTCTCATCCAGCGCCGCGATAGCGGTTTGAGAGGCCTGCTCGACCGCTCTCAAATCGATGGGGGACGATTCGGCAGCGTCCCAGGCGTGCTTGCCCCACTCCTGAAGAAAATAGGGATATCTGTGTGTTTTTTCAATGATGTGTTCTAATGCATCGTCATTGACTTGCACGCCCTGCTCCGTTGCGGGTTTTACGATGGCGATTCGCGCCGCATCAGGCGTCAGCGGACCCACTGTGAGGAAATCGAAAAGGCGCTCGGAATAAGACTTGGCTCTGCCCATCCGGCCCGGCAACTGGGGCAACCCGGCGCCAACGAGCACGACCGGCATATTCCTCTGAGCCGTACGGTGCAACGCGGTAATCAGCGCCGCCAGTTCCCCCTCGTTGACATACTGAAGCTCATCAACAAACATCGCCAACGCTGTTCCCGCGTTTTTCGCCGCCGCACCGGTCACTTCGAGCAAGGCTTGCAGGTCATGCTCGAGATCGCCGTTATCGGCAAGCCCGGGCTCCGGCTCAAAGTCAAACCCGACTTCAATGTCATGGTATTTGACCTTCAACGCCCTGGCAAAACCCGCCAAGCCGCGAAGCGCGCGCTGCGCCAGTTCTTTAGCCTTTTCATTTCGCGATAGTCGCAGCAAAGCTTGACGCAATTGGGGCGCAAGAATGGCCGGCAGAGAACGGCTCTCGGGCGACTCCACGCGAAGGGTGTGGATGCCGGTAGCTTCCGCATTTTCCCGCATGCGATCCAGCAAGACGGTTTTGCCGACCCCTCGAAGTCCAACCAATAAGACACTCTTCGTTGGACGACTGGCCCGAACCCTCTCCAGGGCGATTCGGACCATCTCTATCAAATCATCACGCCCAGCCAATTCAGGAGGCGGGGTGCCGGCGCCAGGAGCATAAGGATTCTTAATAGGGTCCATTCTAGATATTTATATCAAAATTACTATAGTTTATGAAAACTTGATAAACTGACTAACATTCATATAAATCGCCGCCCGATTTATTCCTGTTTCCCGCGCTGCTTTTCGATAATTTTCAGCGACTCAGAGACAGAGGCATTTTTACTCGGAAGACAAATGACGCGCTCTTCCCCATACTCGCTGCGTAAGACCGTAAGCACTTCATCCAGCCACGAAGGACCCATGGCAAGAACGCCGGTGAAGTCGAGCTCGATTCGATCTCCCGGTTCTGGTTTAAAATAAGCCTTAATGGTTAGACCCGCTTCCCGGCCGGAGGGCCGGGATGTGAGAATTTCTCCGAACTTTTTGACTTCGACTTTCATGAGAGTCCCCAGACCATGAGGGTGACGGTGCCCTTCACTTTGGTGAAATTTTTATCTAAAAGAGCAATGCACTTCTCCCCTTGTTCCCCATAGAAAACACGCCCGGTCCCGGAAATGCAAGCGACGCCGCCGCCAGGCGTCATCGAGAGATTATTTTTGACAAATTTTAATCCATTCCCGCGCCGCTCGGGTGAGCGGCCGGAAATGATGGTTTCGAATGCCGCGTTTAGAGCGTCCTGTTCGTTCGCCAGAGTAGGATAAACTTTGATCAACGACTGGAAGATACCTTGGCCCCTATCGGTAATACAGATCCAAAGATGCCGCCCAGTGACTTGGGACTCAAACCAGCAGCCGGGGACATCCCGCCATTGCCCCAGATTATGGTCGAACGAGTTGTTTCCGACTTCAGCTACCGTAGAAATGACGAGCGGCAGAAGGTCCTCTGGCAGCCCATTTATAATAAAGGATTTCAAATGAGGCAGTCTACCGGTGAAAACCTCCCGCGTTTCACAGACAAACGATTCAGGGCCTTTGGGCACCGTTCGAGCATTCATCCACTTAGAGACCGCCGCGAGATCCGGTACCCCGGCTAACGCGTAATGAGTAAAAGAACCTGATTTTTTGATCTCAACCATCCCTTGCTGGGTGAGATTCCGTAAATGGCGATGAATCGCTTGAGCAGAAATATTCAAAGACTTCCGCAATTCAAAAGGCCGAATTTTTCCACTTTTCTCAATTATTTTGAGTATTTGAGCGCGCGTTTGGGTTTTCATTTCATTTATAGTTTATAGTTTACAGTAAACTATAAACTATAGCAAGGGCTTTAAACCCCCGCCACACTACAGGCGGGGAGCGCCTAACGTGTGGCGCTCGCTCACCCGCCCCTCCGCCACCGGAACCCAAAACCTCGGCCATCAGATATTAAAGTATTAAACTTTCAGCCGCGGAGGTCACGGGATTTTCTAACAAATCCCGCAACAAACCGTCGTCCAGCCCATAAACCCATCCGTGAACAGCCAGGCGCTGCCGTGCTTTCCAGGCCTTTTGAACAGCCCGTGCCTGGCAGACGTGCCGGACCTGTTCGGCGATGTTCAATTCACACAGTTTTTTCGCGCGTGCCTCATTCGTCGGAAGTGTTTTGAGCAGAGAGGCGAACTTCTCTTCAACCTGGGCCAGATGGCTCAGCCAATCATTGATCGATCCCAGTTCCATTTTTTCAATCACCGCCCGGACCCCTCCGCACCCATAATGGCCGCAAACAATAATGTGTTCGACTTTGAGGACCTCGACCGCATACTGAATGACTGACTGGCAATTCAGATCCGTCGGAACAACCAGGTTGGCAATATTTCTATGCACAAACAACTCGCCCGGGAGGAGCCCGACGATTTCATTGGCGGGCACACGGCTATCCGAGCATCCGATCCAAAGGTATTTGGGCGATTGTTGCTCGGCAAGCCTTCGAAAAAAGACCGCATCCTGCCGGGTCATCTGCTTTGACCAGACCCGATTGTTACCGAAAAGGTGGGTCAATTTCATCAGCTTGTTGGTCATCAAGAATCTTTGGCTTACTTCTCAGAGGAGGACGAACTGACTTATTCCAAATCTTCTTCCCAAGCTCTGAGCCCCAGGATCAACGCTGAACTGGCTTTGGAGTACAGGCTGCCTTCCGAAAGTAGCGTAAGGCATTCCTCGCGGTTCTTTCCCTTAAAAGCGCAGTTAAGGATTTCCGCGACCAAAATATGGAATGCGGCGTGTAAATATCGAATACTCAGATAACGGGACTGAGTCTTCAATTCTGACGGACTAATACCATTCAGGATTCTTCCTAATTCGCACTGGTCTTCAAGCTGAATGTTTTTCGGCAGGAGATCGCATTGACCGGATTCCACCGCTTTCCACAACTGCGCTTTCCAGGCTAAATGGGCCTCTTGCGCTTTAATTAAAGAATCGCGTAACTCTGCTTTAGCCATATCCATCATGATTCGCTCCTTTGAGTGCTCCGAATTTCGTGGAAACTCAGCCAGCGCAAGGGCAGCCGTTGCAGCCACCCATTCCTCCCGAAGGTGCGCAGGCGTCTTCGCCGCAGCCGTCTTCGGAGTGTCCCGCGTGAGACGGCTTCGCACGGTACTCTTTCGCGGGCTTTCCGCAGGACGGGCAATCAGCTACATATTCGTGGCAGGGACCATAGAGCGAGCTGGCCCACTCGACGCGACGGCCCTTGGCTTCAAAGCGCCGGCCGCACGGTCCGCAGACAAATAGCAACGGAGCCATTTCTCAGGCTCCTTCACAATGGCGGGCAAAAAGTGCTACGTGGGCGGCGGCCTGCGTCTCGTTTGATGGAAGACCCGTAATATTCAGACGGCACCGGTCCTGCGTGAACACCGGATAGAAGTGAGCTCCGTAGATTTCTGCTGCGGCACCGGGTTGGACTTTGGGGTTTCGGAAAAGACCGGCGTATGTTTCGGAGAACAGGGCTTCGATCGCTGTTCCTTTAGAGAGTTTTTTCCAGAGCGCCTGGGCGTTCGCGACGCGGCGAAGAGCCTGGCTGTGTTCCGCCTGAAGCCGGGCACGATCCTTGACCATGGCTTTGACAAACGCCCGCGTCACCGGATGTTCAAAAGAGGATCCGCGCGCCCGGATGATTCCCGTCAGGAGCCGGGTGATCTCGGCTTTCCGGGTGCGCTCCGGAGTAAAGGCCAGCAACATCCCGCAGGGGCGAAGAGCGAAGGTCACAAAAGCCTTCGTCGGGCTGAGGGCCACAAAGAAAGAAGTCTCTGCTTCCACAAACGGCTCCACCTGACCCTGGAAACTTTTTCGCATCAGATCCTCGTAGGGCATCTCATCCAGGTGCCGCGCCAATTCGAAACCGGAGTAGGCCCGGTCCAGTATCACGGGCGCCCCTTTGGCGTCGCGGGCGCGTTTTTGAACAATGTCCCGGTTTGAAACGTGCCCCGTTGTATTCAGCGGTCCAGCCTGATAAAGCGGGAGAACCCCCGCGCCGGTGGCCACCCCATCGCTTGGAAACTCCTGAAACTGAAGACGCGCGGTATTGGCCAGCGCCCGGTAAGCAGGCCAACCCAGTTTTTCCACCGCCAGGGTGGTCAGCCCAGGTTGCGATAGAAGTGCCGCCTGGATGGCGGTCTGTACCGCGCCGGTCCCTGCATCGGAAGGAAGCAGCAATGTAAAGTGAGGCCAGAGCGTTTCAGGGATCCCCTGCCAGCGAAGAACAGACTCGGTCATTTCCCCCATCAAAGCCTCGGAGTTGAGGTAGTTTCCCTTCGTGCTTTCCATCAACTCGGCCTTTGCGTAATCCAGGAGCGTTGAAGAAGTAGCCATGGGCTTGCCGTCGCCTTCCAGAAGGTTTCCTATCCCATAGTTTTTCCCTTGGGGGTCCTTCCGGCAAAGGGCTCCGGCTATCTGGTTGGCATCCAGCCCGGCTTCAAGAAGTTTTTTGGATTCTTCGATGACTTTTTCGCCAAATGTCTTGGGATCGCTCATAACGGGCTCAATTCTATCTTTTTCAAGACGTCCCTCAAACGTCAGGGAATATCAGAACATCTGTGAAGGACAGGCTGTGTCGTCATCCCCGAATGACCCTGTCGGGGATCCATCATGCCATGTAATAGTTTTTCTGGATTCCCCGCACCGTCCTCCCATGGAATCGAACAGTCGGTGCGGCCCCGTCGAAGAACACGTCGACGGGAGGTCGGGGCCGCCAGCGACCGCGGGGAATGACGGGAGCGTAACATTGTACCCGCTTCACCGAGGCACACAAAATTCGTAGAGTAATCCAACGATGAATGAATCCGAACTCATCCGCCGCAGCCAGGCCGGCGACCGGGAAGCTTTTGCGGAACTGATCCGCTGGTACGGGGACCCCATTTTCCGGTTGGCCCGGCAGGTATGCGCCCAAGCTCCGGCGGAGGCAGACGGCGTCCACCAGGACACGTTCGTGACCGCATTGGAAAAGATCCAGCAGTTTCAGAACCGTTCTCAGCTGGGCACCTGGCTTTACCGGATCGCGGCCAATCTGTGCCTGATGCGCCTGCGCTCCAAGCATCGCTCTGCGGCTGTTTCACTGGATGCTTCACTTCAGGATTCAGATCAGGGTCCTGCATCCTTCCAAGACCACCTCAAAGACCCGGCACCGGACCCGGTTGCCGCCGCCAAACGCCGGGAACTGCAGGAGGCGGTCATTCACGCGCTGGAAGCTCTCCCGGCTGATTACCGCCTGGTCGTGACCCTGCGCGACATCCAGGGACTCTCTACGGAAGAAACCGCTGTCCAGCTTCAGCTGAGCGAAGCGGCCGTCAAGTCCCGGCTGCACCGCGGCCGGCTCTTCCTGCGCGAAAAGCTTTTACCTTTCCATCCCTAGCCAAACGGCTGCAACGATTGTATTATCGTCTCACTTCCGGCTGAATCCTTTTTGAAGGTCATGCATCTAAAGAGTGGAGGCAAGAAATGATGCGGTCTCGGCTTATCGCAGCAATCTTAAGCGCCTGGGTGATGCCCGGGCTTTTGCATGCAGCAGACGAACCCTTATCTTTGCCCACGGTAGTGGAGCGAGTGGTGTCGCGGAGCCCGAGTCTGCGCGCGGCGCAAGCGCAAGTTCAACAAGCGGAAGCGGGCCGGCGCGAGGCAAGCCTGATGCGGCTGCCGTTGCTATCGGCGCGGAGCTCCTTTTCGCGAGGCGATCATCCGGTTTACGTTTTTGGTTCCTTAATGGAACAGGGACGCTTTTCCGCTTCCAACTTTGCCATCGATGCACTCAATCACCCGGGAGATCTCACCAACATCCAGAGCGCGCTCGAACTGGGTGTTCCGCTTTTCACCGGCTTTAGCCTTAGCAGCCGCATCCGGCAGGCGGAGTTGGCCGAGCAAGACGCGCGCAGCGGAGAATCCGGACGCGCGCTGGGGCTACGTTCCCAGGTCTCGGAGCTTTTCCTGCAAATTTTGCTGGATGATAGCCTCCTGAAAAACCTGGAGGACCGGTTGGCCGCCTCTGAAGCGGAAATCAAGGATGCCCGACGGCTCAAAGACCGCGGCCTGGTTTTGGGATCGGATTACTACGCCGCCGAATCTATTTTTGGCGGGCTTCACGTCTGGCGCACGCAGGTGCAGACGGACCGAACCACGGCCGCCGCCCGACTAGCGGAGCTGACGAAAAAGGAAGGGTGGAAGCCGGCCGGCATTCTCACGGAAACCGTCTACGCTATCCCTTCGCGGACAGAACTTCTGAACATGGCCCTAGCCCGCCGGCCCGAACTGCAATCCGCCGCCTCCCAGGTGGCGATGGCGCAGGTGGGCGCACAGCAGGCTCGCCGCACCGTGTTGCCCAACGTGCAGGCTTTTGCCGCACTCGAAACCAACACGAATGACTTCAGCTCCAATCCTTCCAATCACCTCCTCGGCGTAGCCGCGCGCGTGCCGTTCGGGGACCCGGCCTATTTCGCGCGGCGCGCAGCCGCCTCTTCCGGAGAAGAAGTGGCGCAACGTTCCCGCGAAAGCCTGGAAGAATCCATCCGGATGGACGTACGCCAGGCCTATGAAAATTATCAGGGAACGCTGGCCAGCCTGCCCATGGCCAAAGAAACCCAAGAGCGCGCGGCCCGCTCGCTGGAACTTTTCCGTCCCCTGTACCGCTCCGGCCGCCAAAGCATTATTGAGGTTCTGCGTGCCGAGGAAGGGTTGGCCCGGGCCGAGGCGGCCTACTGGCAAACGCTTTTCAGGATTCATACCGGCTATGTCCAGCTTTTGAGTTCCGCGGGCGCCCTGGATGACAAGGCCATTCAGGAGATCGCCCGGCATCTAGAGGTTCGTCCATGAAAAATACACTGGGGATTGCCGGACGTCTGGCCCAAACTTTTATCCGTTCCAAATTGACGGTCTTGATCGCGCTGGCCGCGCTTTTGCTCGGGCTCTTTGCAACGCTGAAGCTTCCGCGCGAAGAAGAACCCCAGATCAAAGTACCGATGTTCGACGTGTTCGTCCCTTTTCCGGGCGCCAGCGCGAAAGAAGTGGAAGAGCGCCTCATCAAAGTCGGGGAACGGAAACTCTGGGAAATTCCGGGTGTCGAGTACATTTACACCACCGCGGAGCCGAACTTCGCCCTCTTTATTGTCCGTTTCAAAGTAGGAACCAATCCGGATGAGGCCATGACGCGGATTTACACCAAGACTTTCGCGAACGTGGACCTGTTGCCGCTCGGCAGCGGACAGCCGCTGATCAAACCTCGTTCCATTGACGATGTCCCCATCCTTACGCTGACCCTTCACGGCCCGGACTTGGACGGCCTTCAACTGCGTCAGGCCGCTGCGGCGTTGCGGCAAGACGTCAGCGCCGTCCCAAACGTTTCGGAAACAACCCTTATCGGAGGACGAAAGCGGCAGTTTCTGGTGCATTTTGATCCAGCCAAGCTGACGCTGTACCGGATCACGCCGCTGGAAATCGCCGGGCTCCTGCAGGCCTCCAACAGACGCCTACCGGCAGGGCACATCACCCAGGCTACTCAGCAGATCCTCGTCGAAACCGACGCGTTCATCCGCTCCACGGATGACCTGAAGCGCGTCGTTGTCGGGACCTCCGGCGGCAGCCCGGTCCAGTTGACCGATGTGGCCGCCGTCACAGACGGCCCGGATGAAAACGAACAGGAGGTCTGGACGGCTGGGAAGGCTTCTGGCCAATCACCGGCCGTCACATTAGCCATTTCCAAACGCAAAGGCGCCAATGCCACGGACGTGGCGAAAAACATCTTAAAGCGCGTCGACCAGATGAAACCCTCGCTCCCCGCCGGACTCGAAATCAGCGTGACACGGAACTATGGAGAAACCGCCAAACAGAAATCCGATGAACTGCTGTTTCATGTCCTGTTGGCAACGCTGTCGGTCACGCTCCTGATTGCGCTCACCCTGGGCCCGCGCGAAGCGCTGGTCGTTTTGATCGCGGTCCCGGTCACGCTGGCGCTGACGTTGGTCATTTACACCCTCTTCGGATACACACTCAACCGGATCACGCTGTTCGCGCTGATCTTCTCCATCGGCATTTTGGTGGACGACGCCATCGTCGTCGTCGAAAACATCCATCGCCATTCCATGATGAAAGACGGCCGGACGATCTGGCAGCTCTCGGTCGAAGCCGTGGCGGAAGTCGGCAACCCGACGATCCTGGCCACCTGGACCGTGATCGCCGCCATCCTTCCCATGGCGTTTGTCGGCGGGCTCATGGGACCCTATATGCGGCCCATCCCGGTGGGGGCTTCTTTCGCGATGCTGTTCTCCCTCGCGATTGCGTTCATTATTTCCCCCTGGGCGTTTGCGCATATCCTGGACTGGTGGAAACCCAAAGAATGCAAAGCCCACCGGGAGGGTCGGTTAGACCAGCTGTATCGGCGCGGCATGCGAACCCTCCTGGAAAATGCCAGAGCCCGGCGATGGTACCTGACGAGCATGGTAATACTGCTGCTGGCGGCGATGTCCCTCATTGCCTTCAAACGCGTTACGGTCAAGATGCTGCCTTTCGATAACAAGGACGAGTTCGAGGTGGTGTTGAACATGCCCGAATCCTCGACGCTCGCGCAGACCCGGCAGGCGGCAGCGGAGCTCTCCGAAGTGCTTCAGAAAATTCCAGAGGTCCGCCGTGTCACATCGTATGTGGGTACCGCCGCGCCCTATAACTTTAACGGGCTGGTCCGCCATTACTTCTTACGCCAGCGCCCGAATCAAGCGGATCTGGTGGTAAACCTGAACGGACGCCACGAACGGAAACGTCAGAGCCATGCCATCGCCAAAGAAGCACGGGGTCCGCTCCACGCGATCGCCGACAAATACGGCGCGCGTTTGCAGGTGGCGGAGGTCCCTCCGGGTCCTCCGGTTTTGTCCACCCTTGTCTTTGAAATTTATAGCCCTGACGCCGACAAACAACGATTGTTTGCGCAGCAGCTGCAACGGCTTCTGAAACAATCCGATGGGATTGTCGATGTGGATACTTATATCCCGGAGACCCAGCCTAAAAACACGTTGAATGTTAACCGAGAAAAAGCCACGCTCAACGCCATTGCCCCGAGCCAGATTACGCAGACCGTGAGCCTCGCACTCGACGGCAGCACCGTGGATATCGCCCACACGGAAACAGACCTGGAACCGGTCGAAATCCGGCTCCGCCTGCCGGAAAAGTCCAGGTGGGATCTGGAGGCGGTCGGCTCTATCCGGATGCTCTCGCGCAACGGCACGCCGATCGCCCTGCGAGACCTGACACGGCTTTCCCCCGGCCTGGAAGACCAGCCGATCTATCACAAGAACCTGATGCCGGTCTCGTATATCATCGCGGACGTGGCGGGCCGGCAGGAAAGCCCGGTCTATGCCATTCTGGCGCTGCGGCCGAAGATTGACGCACTCGCCCAATCCATGGGGATAAATCTGAACCAATACTACGCCAGGCAACCAGCCACTTCCCAGGAAACCGCGCTCAAATGGGACGGCGAATGGCACATCACCTATGAGGTCTTCCGGGATTTGGGCATCGCCTTTGCGATTGTTCTCCTTCTCATTTATATCCTGGTGGTGGCCTGGTTTGAATCCTTCACCGTACCGCTTGTCATCATGGCTCCCATCCCCCTCACGCTGGTCGGGATTCTCCCCGCGCATTGGATGCTGGGGGCTTTCTTTACAGCCACCTCCATGATCGGCTTCATTGCCGGAGCCGGGATCGTGGTGCGCAATTCCATCATTCTTGTGGATTTCATTCAGCTCCGACGGAAGGAAGGAATGCCGCTGAAAGAAGCGGTCATTGACGCCGGGGCTGTCCGGTTTCGGCCGATGCTGTTGACGGCGGCCGCGGTCGTGGTGGGTGCCGGCGTGATTCTCTTTGACCCGATCTTTCAGGGTCTGGCTGTGGCATTGATGGCGGGCGAAGTGGCTTCTACGCTGCTTTCCCGCGTGGCGGTCCCGGTTCTTTATTACCTGCTGGCCCGCCGATTTGAAAAGCGGTTCGACTCCGCTCACCGCTCTGAGTGAGCGAAGCGAATCGAAGAGGAGGCCCGCCCATGACACTCGAACATCGCATCCGTCTGATCGCTGGAATTCTTATCCTACTGAGTCTCGCGCTCGTCCATTGGGTCAACCCAAACTGGCTCTGGTTCACCGCCTTTGTCGGGGTGAATCTGATTCAATCCTCGATAACCAAGTGGTGCCTGATGGAGGACCTACTGAAAAAGGCGGGGCTTTCCGGCCCCATGAGGAATTAGGCGAGGGGGAAGGACGGCTACGGTTTTTCCGATGGCCCGATTTTTTTCAGCAGCCAAGCCATGTTCTGACCCAGTATTTTCATGGTGAGGAGTCCCTCTTCGTCGCGTTCAACGCTTCCGGGCTCCTGCCCAATCCCGACATTCCAGTAGCTCGAGCCAGGAATGATCATCTGGCTGATGGTAAAGAAATGATTGATCGAATCGAACGCATGCACCGCTCCGGCTCGCCGGACCGCCACGATCGCGGCGCCGACTTTACGCTTGAGAAAGTCGCCATTCATCCGCGCCACAAAGCCGGCCCGGTCAATCAACGCCTTCATTTCCGGTGAAAGATCGGCGAAATACGTTGGAGATCCCAATAAAATGCCATCCGCCTCGATCATTTTGACGATGCAGGCATTGGCTATATCATCGTCATGGGAGCAGCGCTGGTCCTTGTTCTTCTTGCAACGGTAGCACGCCCGGCATCCGTGGATAGAACTCCCGCCCACCTGCACGACTTCCGTCCGGATGCCTTCGCGTTCGAGTTCTTCCAGTGTCCTCCTGATGAGGCGCATCGTATTACCATTCTCCCGCGGGCTCCCGTTAAATGCGACTACTTTCATTTTCCTCCGTCATCCCCCGCGGTTGTTAGCGGGGGATCAATACATCCATGATGGATCCCCGCCTACGACTTGCGGGGATGACGACTGTTTAAGAAATTTACCATAAATTTAGATCAAATCCATCCTGCGGATAGGCTGGCAACTTTACATGTATTAGTTAACATTCTCATTCCTTGCAAAACGGCTCATATCCCTTTAAACAGAATCGAGGGAACTCTATGACGATGGAACCCAACCGGCCGGCGCGAATCCTGTGCATCGATGATGAACCCATTGTGCGCGAAACCATTGAGCGTGCGCTTTCCACCAATTATAAGGTCCTGGCCCTGCCGTCCGGTGAGAAGCTGTCGGACACCCTGGAACCTTTTAAGCCTGATCTGATTATTCTGGATGTTCGAATGCCACAGGAAGATGGTTGGCAGCTGTGTCGCCGGCTGCGGCAGGAAAAGCAATTAGACGCCATTCCGATTATATTTTTGAGCGCACTTTCCGAGGAAGCCGACCGGCTGAGAGGGTTTATGTCCGGGGGCGACTTTTATCTCCCCAAACCGTTAGATATCCGGGAACTGGCGCGGATCATCGACGTCTTTCTTGGACGAAAACACCGTTATCCAGAGGAACCTTCATGAAAACAACCCTTCATAAACGAATTCTAGTGATCGATGATGACCTGGTCGTTCGGCGCCTCTTAACCGCGGCTCTGTCGCCCACATATGATGTGATCACCCTGCCTTCCGGAGAAAACGCTGGGCTTTTATTTGAAAACATCGAACCGGACCTGGTGATTCTGGACATCCGGCTTCCGGTCATCAGCGGTTATGACATCGCCCGCAGCATTCGCCGCCGGCCTTCCGGTCAAAACACACCCTTGATGTTCCTCAGCGGCCATTTCAAAGAGGTCCCCCTGATCCATGAAATGGAAGCCACCCGAACCTGCCACATGGCGAAGCCCTTCGATGTCAGCGAACTTCGCCACCGGGTCGCTACGCTAGTTCAGTCCTGATCCACTATCAAACCAGATTGGTAAAGACGGGTTCCTGGGGCTCGTCCAGCGGGATAGGCATTCGCCCGGGGGAGTAGAGGATGTCTTCGTCTGAGAAGAGCCGAGGAAGACTCATCTCAAAAAAGAAAGCGTTCCAATTCATCGGCATGGATGCGGCAGACGAATTCCCTGAACCACTATCAGAAATAGCCCTGGGGGAAGAGGTCTCTCCTGCGGCCGCCAGCGGAGGCGGGGACGAGGGAAGGCTAAAGAGTTCAGGCTCTTGGAAGGGGACTAATGAATCGCAGGCTCCGGGAGAACTGATACAAAAACAGGCCGCCATGATCAGCAAAAATGTCTGGAGGGGGGTCCTCATCGATACATTTTAAACAACTATTCACGCCAACTTTCAACTAAATGCCATAGTCCCAACGGGCGGGAAGGGGTTCGCCCTCCGGAGAAGCGGCTGGTGATGTCCACTCCATAATAGGAACGGAAAACTGCCAGGCCGCCTGAATATGGAAAGCCGCTTTGATGTAACGATCATATCCGAGATCATTATTCCCGATGAAATAACCGGTTGTTTCCGCAAAGAGATTGAAATCATGGCTTAAGAGAATATCCCAGCGGGCTGTCAATAAATTCATGTTCGGGAGGGTGAACATCGGATCCCCTCCTTCATGAAAAAATTGATGCCCGCGCCAATCCCCGAAAATCAACTTCACGCGGCCCCATCGGGCATAGGCCTGGAACAAATGGCCGGTCCCTGTTCTCGAATTAATTTGATAGGCCGCCCCATCCGCGTCCTGGCGCAGATGGGAATTCAGGCGGTTATAGCTTCCGCCGATCATGAGGGAATGGATGGGATGAAATTGGAGGCCGACGCCGAATGTCTGCGCGACGTCGTTGCGCGTATTGAAGGTGTGCGGATTCAGCTGCCCCCCTTCGTGAATCCAATGAGACTGGTAATTGAGAGACAGCCATTTCCAATTATTGCGGTGGACAAACCCAAGGTCAAACTTCTCGTTGTGCGCAGAGGTATCCATTAAACGGTAGTTGTAGTAAAAATCGTCGTACAGGAACGGCTTCTTCAGAATGAGCTGCATGCCGGCCTCATTCGTTTCCTGCATAAAGTAATTTGTGGGGTAGAAAAGCGCCGGCAGGTAATAATGCGGGGTATCCAGATTCCCGAACACAACGCTTAACGGCTGAATCGGCTGCCACAACAGCTGAATCCACGGATCGACGGATTTATATCCGACGGGATCGCCATACGCCTTCTCGGCGATAAGGCCCAGTTGAATTCGAAACCGGTCGTCCCAGAGCACGGTCACCATGGGGCGGATGGTGTCCGCCAGAAGCGTCTGATCCGTAAAACCGGCCACCCCGCCGGTCTCGGAATCGAAGAAATCCGTCACGTTGTAAACATCCAGAAAAAGCCTGTGGTGATCGGAAGGCGGCTGCGCCCAGGACCACGTGGAGGTTACGGTATCGTAATCCTGGATATCAAACTGTCCAACAGACGATTGGACCGCTTGCGCTGGGGCAGAAGCCATAAAGGCGCTTCCAATCAGTCCGATGCAGAAGAGCCGCGGGAAAGATAAATGTTTCACGGGGAAATGATTTTATTGAAGGACGGTTTTCAGGGTTTCTTTCTTTTGTTCCAGTGTTTTCATCAAGCTATCATAGGAATCTGTAAAGAGTTTGAGCCCTTCCTCTTCTAACTGCCGGGTCACGGAGTCCATGGATAGCCCGGCCGACTCCAAACGGGCCAGGAGGTTCCTGGATTCGGCGGGATTGCCGGGAAGAGCGGCTTTCACGATCCCATGATCACGAAACGCCTCGATCGTCGGGAGCGGAAGCGTATTGATGGTCTGCCGGCCAATCAACTCTTCAACATAAATCACATCGCGATAATGGGGGTTCTTGGTACTGGTGCTAGCCCATAAAGGCCGTTGAACACCGGCCCCTTTGGCCTGCAAGGCTTTAAACCGCTCGCCCGCCTTCATTTTCTCGAAAATCTCATAGGCCAGACAGGCGTTGGCAATGGCGGCTTTCCCCAGCAGGGGGTCACTCCCCTGTTTTTTCCCCAACTCGCCATCGACCAGCGTATCTACCCGGCTGATGAAAAAACTGGCCACGGAAGCAACGGACCGCAGGGATTTTCCTTTTTTCGACCAGCGTTCCATGCCGGAAAGCCAGGCCGTAAGAACTTCCTCATAACGTTTCAGGGAAAAAATAAGGGTGACGTTCACATTCAGGCCTTCGCCGAGCGCCTGCTCAATCGCCGGCAAGCTCTCGCGTGTCCCCGGAATTTTGATCATGACATTCGGACGATTCACCCTCTCGAACAAGCGTCGCGCTTCTTCGAGCGTTCCCTGCGCGTCGCGGGCCAAATGCGGGTTCACCTCAAGGGAGACATACCCGTCCCCGCCGGCTGTCTGTTCATAAACCGGCCGGAACACATCGCAGGCCCGCCGGACATCCTCCACTGCTAAAGCTTCAAAAATGGCCGGGGCGTCTTTGCCTTTTTGCCTCAACAAGGTGATGGCCGCGTCATAGTCCTGGCTGCCGGAAATCGCCTTCTGGAAAATGGTGGGGTTGGACGTGACGCCGGTGATGCCGTCTTCATGGATGAGTTTTTCCAATTGGCCCTGAGCGATAAACCGACGAGTAATGAAATCAAGCCAGACGCTCTGACCCTGAGTTTCAAGTTGGCGCAATGGATTCACGTGTGATCTCCTTCTAAGAGATTGGGATTAAACGAACTGGTTTTGAACTTTGCGGGATCGTCTTGAGAAGATAGGGATGAGCCGTCGACCCGGAAGAAACCGATGGATTCGGCGCGAGCCTATACGTCACAACGATATGGTCGTCTTCTTCCTTCGGAGTGGAAAGGATGATTTGGGTGCTCCTGGTCACCTCGCCGACAAAAACTCCGATGATGATCCATTCGTTGAAATTGACGCGGGGTGCCGATTCTTCTGAATGCCCCATTTCCACCCAAAGGGCACGCCAGGCGGATCGTCCGCGAAGAACAACTTTACGACTCTCTTTAATCGCGCTCTCTGCGCCGGCCCATTGCTGAGCATTCTCTCCGGATACGGGTTCGGAGCGCGGGGCACTTTTCGGCACGCTCAATGCCGCGGCCGCAACGGACGACGGAGCCACGTCCAGGGCAGGAGACACTTGCTGCACGGTCGATGTACTGACCGCTGGCTTGCTGCCCGGAGAACCCGTCGTTCCCGCGGACCGGCGTGATTCATGGCGGCTGACAGCGAAAATAATTACAACGGCCAGAAGCGACAGGCCTATCCAGCCCCACGGGAGACGGGGGGGCCGTCGATCGAACCCGGCCTCTTTCCCTAACCGGGTCAAGAGCAGGTTCGGGACACGATCCGGAGAAGCTTTCTTCAGAACCTCTCGGTTGATCCGGGCTTGTTTGCTTCGGGCTTTGGAAACAGCATGCCGGCATTTTTCGCAGGAGGCGAGATGAGCATCCACGTCACGTCGCCGGCTTTCGGAAAGCGATCCGGTGAGATAAAGACTAATATCGGATTTAATGTGGTCGTTAGCCATTTGCCTTCTCTACCCATTCAACCCTATCATCCCCGCAACGGAGGGGGAGGGATTTGAACCCTCGATACGGATTTTCATCCGTATAGCGGTTTAGCAAACCGCCGCACTAGACCACTATGCGACCCCTCCGTTGCGAGGACGGAAACTTGTCACCAACGGTTCGGCAAACCGCCGCACTAGACCACTACCATCAGCACGATCGGCCTTCAGCCGATCGTTTTGCTGATGGCCATCGCCACCTCTGTCAAACAGGCGGCGATGGTGCGACCCCTCCGTAACGAGGACAAAAACATGTTTTATCTGTACTGTCGGGATTATAACAAAGCCTCTTGATGAAAGGTTTGATCTTATTCCTTTGGGGTGACAGGCGGCTCTAACGTTTGAAGGGCTCGGATCACTTTTGAAGAGGGGTTACGGCCAGAGCCCTTACGGGGAATTTGACGCAGAACTGCGTGTGTCCCGGACGGCTGGTCACCTCTATGGTCCCGGCATGTTTTTGAACAATCTGATGAACCAGGCTTAAACCCAGGCCCGTCCCTTTTCCAAGGGGTTTTGTCGTCAGAAACGGCTCAAAGATATGAGAGAGAATCTCCTTGGGGATACCGCTTCCCGTGTCGGTGACGTAAAGACAAACCCAGGACGACGTCCCTGCCTTCATCAAATCCGTTCGAATGGTCAAGGTCCCCTGCGTGCCCATGGCATCCAGCGCATTATTGGCCAGATTAATAACAACCTGCTGAACCTGGTTCGGATTTCCAAAGACGGGAGGCAGAGGATCTGATAATTCTTTTTTAATCTCAACATGGCCCATGCGCGCCTGGGCCGTTACTAAAGACAAGGCTCCTTCGACCGCGTCATTGAGATTCATCGTCTCCCGGTCAACCTTCGCGGCGCGGGAAAAGGTGAGCAGCCCCTGAACCAGTTCTTTGCAGCGCAGCGCCTCCCGTTCGATGGATCGCAGGGGCTTTTCATGCGCATGCCCGGGGGCCATCAGACTGAGCATGGTCTGGGCAAATCCAAGAATGACGCTGAGCGGATTGTTAATCTCATGGGCCACCCCTCCGGCCAGCTGCCCCACCGCGGCGAGTTTCCCGGTCTGCAGAAGCTGCCGTTCGAGCTTTTTCCTTTCCGTCATGTCTTTGGCCACGACGATAATCGCGGAAACGTCCTGATTGGCCTCCTTCATCACGGAACTGGAAAAAAGAACCGGTACGCGCTGCCCGCTTTTGGCCTGCATGGATACTTCCAGATTATGAACCGAGCCCTGACGCAGCCGATCCCCTTGTTCGGCCAGAATGAGCCGGTTTTCATCTTCCGGGCACAGAAGAGACAAAGGCCGCCCAACCAGATCCGTTTCCGAATAACCCAGAATCTGGCTCACCGCCGGATTAATCATCCGGATGGTTGTATCGGGTCCCATGACGATCAGAGGGTCGACGAGGTTCGACAATATTCGGGACATATAGTTTTTATAGACGGTGGTCTCGGCCAATGACCGGCTCATCTGATTGAACGTGCCGGCCAACCGGCTTAACTCGTCTTGTGACGCGGCCGGGATCCCGGCCAAAGGGGTGTTCTCATGAACTTGTGCGGCCGCCGCGGTTAACTGGCGAATCGGGGAAAAAAGTTTTTGGATAAAAAGGGCCGCCCCTCCAAATCCAAGGGCTCCGAAGAAGAAAATGAAGCTTGCGATGTGCCAGGATAACCGATGTTCCATCCGATTCCAATTGCCCAAACGATCATCGTGATGGATCGTTTCCGCAGGCAGAGACTGAGCCGTCCAACAGGAATGCTGCTCAAGCCAAATCCGATGGATATCAATCCTGACGACATAAACCAAAGAAGTACAGATAAACAAGGCGATCAGCCCGCATGTCAGAAGAAATTTTGTCTGTAGTTTCATCGCACACAGCATTTACACGGCAGGCCGTTTCTTCTCAAGGAAACAGTATGCAACGAAAATGGAAATGATCTGTTGCGGTTACTGGTTGAAGGCGGGCAAAAGCTGGCTTGGATTGGTCTGGGCCACGTGCTCGTGATCGGAGAGCAGTTCCATGAGCTGCTGGTATTCCGGTTCAACTTCACGGGCGTCTTCGTTTTTGACGATGCGCTGTTTCTTGATCGTTTGGTACTGGATGAGATTCCGCCGGGCTTGTTCGCGTTCGCCGAAGCGGATTAACAGGGACACATACTGCGCATTTCCAAGTTCGCCGTAAGGCGACCACGCATACGCCAGTTCCTGTCCCCACACGTGAATCCCGATCCCGGTGGTCAAACCAGCCACGGCGCTTAACCCCTTGAGCGTGTCCGTTTTATAACCCACCCGCAGAGAGACCGTCTCGATCGGACGCCACTGACCCCCTGCATGAAAACTGGTCGGACCGGCTCTGCGATAAACACCTTCCATCGTCACCTGCCATTGCGTGTTTGGCTGAAAAGCGGCTCCGAGATGAAACGCGAGAGGAAGAGAATCCCCCTCTTCAAGGAATTTTAACTTGGATCCCATATTCGTGAGCGTGGACGCCAGGCTGAGCTTGTCGCTGGCGTGGTAGAGAACCCCCAGATCAGCGGCATAGGCATTTGCGCTGACCTCATCAATTTTAGCGTTGATCCACTTCCCGGTCAGGCCGAGAGCGATCTTCTCATTCACGGTTTGCCCATAGGAAACGTTATAGGAAGCATAGTGGCTGGAGAACACTCCGTTATCCAACGGTTGGTTGTTGGGGTCGATTTCTGTCCGGACCATGTCGCCCGACCCTAAATACTGGGCCGAAACACCGATCCCGCGATGCGTGAGGGACCCGCGGCGATCATCAAAAGGATGCACAAAGCTTAAATACTCATAATGGATGGATCCTAGATAGGACAGATGCTGGCCAGCCATCTCGTTGTTCGCCAGGAATCCAAGTCCGCCCGGGTTCCAGACCGGCGCATACGCATTGGTTGCTAAGGCGCTATAAGCGGATCCCATCGCAGCGGGTTCTGCTCCCACCGGAATATCCAGGAAGGAAGCGCCTTCTGTCCCGGAAGAAGCAGCTGCCGGCAGAGACCATAGCGAGAGAAGGCTTAGGAGCACGGTGCTCTTGCGAAGCGCTCTCAAGGCTTTTTGACCGGGGACAAGGGTTCGTTTTTTCATGATGCTTTGACCAGCTTCTGACAATTTTATTTGCTCTATTTACTTATCATTGATATTAACTAATGTAAATAGTTAATTCGTATGAATATATACATTAATGATGAAGTACAAATCAAGTCTATTATTAATATTATTTCGTATAGACTAATTTTATTGTAGTTTATGATTGTTAATAATACTACCAATATATGTTTTTAGATGTTTTTATTGACAGGTCTGTCAAGGCCTCTGAAGTGACCTATTTATATGACTAGCAGGCTCTTGGATGTATGGGGGGTAGTCTACCTAGATAGGGTTAA
Source organism: Elusimicrobiota bacterium (assembly GCA_041660185.1). Lineage (NCBI taxonomy): Bacteria > Pseudomonadati > Elusimicrobiota > Elusimicrobiota bacterium. Next base: position 25,983 of record JBAZWU010000003.1, read on the forward strand.
TTTTGGCTACTAGGGGCATTTATGAACGTATTGTGAAATTCCCGCATAGATTGGATGGGGCGTGCCAATCCTCTTGAATATGGTCAATCCTTGCGAGTGGCGGCCCTTCGCGTAACTGAATAATCCATTGTTCAATCACCGGCCGGGGGCCTTCGGCTTCGGCTTCAACATCTCCATTGAGAAGGTTTCTTACCCACCCGGACAAGCAAAGGGAGGTCGCTGTTTGCTCGGCGTAATAACGATATCCAATGCCTTGAACACGGCCCCTGATATACAGGTGAACCGCAGCCAGAGAAGAGGATGCTATGTCTTTATTTTTTGAGCGCGAATGCGCCATTTGCGAGCTTGAGCAGCGTCTGGTTTGACGCCCAGCCATCCTTGTTCGTAGGTTTGTGAAAGGAGTTCCATGGCTTTTTTATTCCCGCCCTCTGCGGCCCGAGTGATCCATTCCCGCGCCAGACGGTTGCTTTTCTTGACCCCTTCGCCACGGGCATACAATTGGCCTAAACTCAGCTGAGCGGCGGACAACCCCTGTTCGGCAGCTTTGGTATACCACTGAGCGGCTTTTCGGGTATCGGCGGGAACCCCCATCCCGGTCTCATACATCAAACCCAGGCGATATTGAGCATCCTGCTGACCTTGTGCGGCCGCGAGTTGATACCAATGGGCGGTTTGGGCGGGATCTTTAGGAACCCCCTGCCCGAGATAGTACATGACCCCCAGTTTAATTTGAGCATCCGCACTGCCTCGCTCGGCGGCCTTTTTCAGCCAGGTTTCCATAGTGCGCATGTCCTTCGGAACACCAAAACCGTTCTCGTAAAGAGCCGCCATCTGGAGTTGCGCTTGCAGATGACCCTGCTCAGCGGCCTTGCGGTACCATTGGGCCGCCTGACCCGGGTTTTTCGGGACACCTAAGCCATCGACATACAGGGACGCCAAATGCACCTGGGCATCGACATTTCCTTGTTCTGCTGCTTTTTTGATCCACTCCGCTCCATGGACCGGGCTTTTCGCGATGCCCTCCCCATTCATTAAAAGTACCCCAAAATAATACTGCGCTTCTACGTTGCCCTGTTCCGCGGCTCTCTGGAACCATTGAGCAGCCTGAGCGGGGTCTTTCGTGGTGTTGGTTCCATTTGCCAACATGGCTCCTATATACAACTGGGCTTCGGCAATTCCTTTTTCTGCAGCTTTGCGATACCAGATCATCGCCTGGGCCGGATCTTTCGAAACGCCTTCACCCGTGGCATACATGACAGCCAGATTGTATTGTGCTTCAGGAATTCCGTTTTCAGCGGCCTTGCGGTACCATTGAGCCGCCAGAAACGCATCTTTGCTTGTTCCATCGCCCATGGAATACAAGACGGCCAAGTTGTATTGAGCTTCCGGAATACCTTTTTCAGCAGCCCGCTTGTACCAGAGAAAGGCCCGAGCCGGATCCTTGGCCGTCCCACGGCCTTGCTGATAAACCTGTGCCAGCTGGTATTGGGCCTTCGCGTCTCCCTGGAGAGCCGCTTTCTGCAGCCACGGAAGAGCTTGTTCGGGAGATTTTGCCTGTAAAAAAACAGCGGTCATATACTGCGCTTCTGATTCGCCTTGAGCGGCGGCCTTTTGATACCACTGGAAAGCTTGCGCGGGGTTACGCTGAATGCCTTTCCCGGACTGGAGATGGCGAGCCAGATGAAGCTCCGCCTTACCATTCCCCTGCTGAGCGGCTTTGTAATACCATAAAACCGCCTGTTCCTCATCTTTGGGAACACCTATCCCTTCTTCGTAAAACTCGCCTAGACTGTTTTGGGCAGCGGCCAACCCGCCTTCGGCGGCGCGCTGGATCAACGTAGCGGCGGCGGAAGGATCTTTCGGAACGCCTTCCCCGGCCAGTGTCATGCGTCCCAGATCATCAAGGGCTTGAACATTCCCTTGATCGGCCGCCTTACGAAGCCAAGACACGGCCCTCGCTGGATCGCGCGAAATTTTTGTTCCTTCTTTATACAGGGTTCCCAATTGAAATTGAGCGCCAGGGTTTCCTTGCTCGGCGGCTTTTTCAAACCAGGCGCTGGCCTGGGCGGGGTCCCGGGCTACGCCGTTCCCCTCCAGCAACTGTGTGCCGAGAAGAAATTGCGAATCGGAATCCCCCTGCTGAGCGGCTTTCTGGAACCAGACCGCCGCTTGCGCCGGGTCCTTCCCGGCTCCATTCCCATCGAAATAGTATTTTCCCAGATGGTATTGAGCAATCGCCAGACCTTGTTCCGCTGCCGTTTTGAAATAGGGAAAGGCCTTCGCCGGATCACGCGGGACCCCTTCCCCGAAGGCATACATCTTCCCGATGGTAAATTGCGCATAGGAATTCCCCTCCTCCGCCATCGGGCGAAGCAGTTTCATGGCTGTTTTGTAATCGCCACGGGTATAGGCGCTTAACGCGTCTGTCCCTCCAGCCGGTTCCGAATAGACGGGAGAAACCGTCACAAAAAATACCGTGCCGATCAAAAGCAGGGGAAAAAGCCGATGCCCAAGAATCTGCGGAGACATTAAAAGGACCATGGTATGATTCTAATAACTTTTTTATGGATCGGCCACGAACGTCTTGTGTTCCCTGTCTCCTGCTGGTCCTCTTCGGGATTTTCGCCTTCTCTCCCGGCGCGGAAGCCCGCAAGCGGAGCTCCCCCAAAAAAATACATCTTCGAAACGTGAAAATTGGGATCGAGAATGTTTTCGATCCGAACGTCCCCGGCGAACATTTTTGGCCTTATCGTCTGGCCAACCGGTTGCACATTCGTACCCGCGCATCCGTTATTCGAGAAGCGCTGTTGTTTCACCCGGGGGAGACGGTTCAAGAACCCCTCCTCGAGGAGACGGAACGAAATCTGCGTGCGTTGCCTTTCGTTAAAGATGCCAAAATCACGGAAGTTTCCGTCAACCAGACGGATGTTGACCTGATCGTCAAAACCCAGGATGCCTGGACGACGCAACCTCAGATCAACTTCGGCAGCGAGGGAGGCAAGAGCCATTTCTCCACCGGGATCCTGGAAGAAAACCTTCTGGGTTACGGCAAATCGTTTTCCTATTTTTACAAGAAAGAGGATTTGGAAGGGATCAGCCATCAATTCAGTTATAGCGATCCCCAGCTTTTCCACACCCGCACCACCCTCTCCACCCTATTCGAAGATATCCCCACCGGGAATCATCAGAGCATCGGCCTGGCGCGGCCTTTTTATTCGCTGGAGACACCGGTGGCGGGCGGCATCAACTTCGACCGCTCCATGAGTTTGCATAAGGTCCTCGAAAGAGGCCAGGAGACGACCCGTTATAATCAAGACCATCTGGATGTGGGGCCTTACGGCGGGGTTCGTCTCAATTCGGATCTTTTGAACGTCCAGCGTCTGATTTTGCGCTACCGCTATACGGAAACTATTTCCCGCGAGACAACGGGCACGACCCCCGGCTCGCTGCCCCGCAACCAGACGCTCTCGGGGCCCATCCTGACCTGGACGTTGCAGCAATCGGACTTTATCAAAGAACACTTTATCGATACAGCGGAACGTACCGAAGACATCAACCTGGGGCATGTGACCAGCGCTGGGACCGGGTATTCTGGCCGGGTCATTGGAGCCACTCAGAACTCCGTTCCCTTCACGTTGCTGGACTCTTTCGGGTTTGGCGCGGACAACCCCTGGTTCGGTCTTTTTTCCTACGGCACGTCGGGGCGATACAACCTCTATGCAGACGATCAAGTGGGCGGCCGCCTCGTGAATACGCTCTATTTTGCCAATGCCAACTTCTACCGCCATTGGCCTACCGCCTTTCCGATGACCGGCGTCGCTCATGCGGAAGCGGCCCATCTTCAAAATCCTGACACCAGTAACCTCTTATCCATCGGCGGAAGTACCGGATTGCGCGGGTTTAAGGTGGATGCTTTTACCGGAAACAAAACGATTCTGGTGAACCTGGAAAATCGTTTTTATTACCCTTACGAAATTCTGCACCTGGCCTATCTCGGGGGGGCGATGTTTTGCGATGCGGGGCAAGCGCAGCCCCAGGGGACCGGATTCACTATGGCGGATTTTCGGGCGAACGTCGGGGTTGGCTTTCGTGCGGCGCTTTCCCGTTCGACGGAAGGAACGGTTTTCCGAATTGACCTCGCTTATGCGATCGGTCAAATACAACAAAACAACCGCTGGATCCTGTCGATTTCTTCCGGGATGGGATTCAAACGGAACGGCAACACGTATAGTAAGTTTGTGGGTGTTCCCAACGGCTCTTAGCGATCCGGGCAGACGTTCAGGCTTTCAAACCCCGGGTGGCGCCGAAAGGGCTCAAGAGCGGAATCCGTTACGTCCGTACAGCTGACGTTCAGCAGGCGAAGGTGAGGCAGCCAGCGGAGCGTGGCCAACCCTTCGTTATCGATGCGCGTGTTGTTTAGATGAAGAATTTCCAGGGATTGAATCGAGTGCAGCGGATACACGCTCGTTCCAGACAGTTTTGTTTCACCTAAATCCAAAGTCTCCAGCGGCAATCCGGCCAAATTCACAAGACCCTTTCCTTTAATATCCGTGCCGTTAAGGTCCAGTTCGTGGAGGCGCTTCAGATCCTTCAAGGCCGCCAGCCCGGCGTCATCTACCTGGGTCGCCCGTAAATAGAGTTGTCGAAGGCTCTGGAGCTCCTTGAGCGCACGGAGCCCGTCATTCCCCACCATGGTGTTGCTGAGATCAAGGCGTTGCAACCCTCTCAAAGACGAAAGCGAAAAAACACCGGCGTCATGAATTCCTGTTTCTCGAAGATCCAGTTCTTTCAATTCTGCAAACGTCCGGAGAGCGGTGATGACAGCGTCATTGATTTCCTGATGCCCAGCCAAGGAAAGACTTTGCGTCTGTCTTATTTGAAGCGCACCGACTAATTCCCGCAACTGATCCTGCGTCACCTGGATATCCGGCGGCAGAGTAAATGATCCTAAAACAATGTCGGGCAAGGTAATGGCCAGCGTTGCTTTTTGTTTGGGACCTTCCTCAAAAGCCGAGACGGACGAAGGGACACAAAAAAATAGGCTCAAAAAAAAGGAAGCGAGGCCTGAAATGCGCATGAACGGTTTCATGGATGCAGTTCGAACTCCGCGTAAGGATCCATCAAAGCATCCGCGAGCGCTTTCGGAGGTTCCAGCCGGATCGTCTCGACGTGCCGGATACTGGAAAGCCGGATAGACTTGGTCCGGAAAAGCGTCCCCTCGTCCTTCTCCGGGGTCAACCAGACGCGGCCATAATAATCATCGTACGCGGAAAATCGCCCCTGAATGGAACTTCCATTCTGCATTTCGAGCCGTATGAAAGCGCCTTTTTTAAGGCCTTGGAACGTATTTTCCAAATCCTGCGAGGCCCCCTGCGCGACCCCCATCCCGATCATCCACAATGAAATTATCGCGATTTTCAGACACCGAAAGGCCATGTTTGGGTATACGGTCATTCCGACTAAAATTCAAGGAAATTTGTAGATGGTAAAGTTTGGTTAAGTCGAATATTTGGCCGGCAAAACTCTCTAAGAAATAAGGAGGTATTTTGTCCACTTCGCTGATCCAAGATATGCCGATGGTTGAAAGACCAAGGGAGCGCTTGTCCTTGATCGGGCCGGAAGGCTTGAAAGACGAGGAGCTCCTGGCCATTTTGTTGCGGACCGGGTACCGGGGTCACAGCGTTTTGGACGTGGCGCGGACCCTGCTGTCCGCGTATCCCTTGGCCGATCTGTTGCAGATACCTTTCCAATCGCTTCGCCGGTTGCGCGGCATCGGCGAAAGCCGGGCGGCCACGCTGGTGGCCGCCTCCGAATTAGTACGGCGGGCGCACCCTTCAGAACCAGCCGCTTTGCCACTCCTTCGTTCGGTCAATGATGTAGCGGCCCAGGCTATCGAAATCAGGAATCTGAAAAAGGAGCACCTCTTGGCTTTCTTCCTCAACGCCCGTCATCAGATGATCGGCAAAGAGGTCATTTCTATCGGGACGCTGACCGCTTCTTTGGCGCATCCCCGTGAGATCTTTGCCCCCGCCATCGGCAAAGCCGCCGCCGGCGTGATTCTTGTCCATAACCACCCCTCCGGCGATCCCTCCCCCAGCGACGAGGACATCCGCCTCACCAAACGCATCGCCCAAGCGGGCCAGATTATGGGGATTGAGCTTCTAGACCACCTCATTGTTTCGGAGAGTGGATGTTACAGCTTTAAGACTTCCGGAGGTTTGACAAGAACGTAGACCACCGCTACACTCACTGGATGCGGTTATTCCCATGCTAAACGGGTTGACAGACGAAAATCTCCGGTTATTCCGGGAGGGACAATTTTTGCGCTCCTACCAGAAACTGGGGGCGCATGTTAGTTCTCTGGATGGGCGGCCGACCGTCTCGTTCGCCGTCTGGGCGCCCAACGCACGGCGGGTTTCAGTTATCGGCGAATTTAACGGATGGACCCCCGAGACTCATCCGATGGAGCGGGTCAACGGCTCCGGGCTGTGGCAAGTCGTCCTGGAAGGGGCCGGGATTGGCCAGTCCTACCTGTATGCCATCGAGCCTCCGCAAGGGGGGGGGTTCCTTCATAAAGCCGATCCGTTTGGCTACTACTCTCAGATCCGTCCGGAAACCGCTTCCCGCATCTGGGACTTGTCCCGCTACGTCTGGTCCGACGGGGAATGGATGGGACAGCGCGGCCAAGCGCAACGGGCAGACCACCCAATGAGCGTTTACGAGGTTCATCTCGGCTCCTGGCGCCGACGACCGCATGAAAACAACCGCTGGCTGAGCTACCAGGAACTGGCCGAAGAATTGCCGGCCTATGTCCGCGAGATGGGTTATACCCATGTCGAATTCCTCCCGCTCTGCGAACACCCTTTTGACGGCTCCTGGGGTTACCAGACCACCGGTTACTTCGCGCCAACGAGCCGTTTTGGCACCCCGGATGATTTTAGATACCTTATTGACCGACTGCACCAGGCCGGGATCGGTGTCCTGATGGACTGGGTCCCCGCTCATTTCCCGATCGATGCCCACGGGCTTGGCCTTTTCGACGGGACGCATCTGTTTGAGCACGAAGACCCGCGCCTGGGCGTTCATCCGGAGTGGAACACGCTGATTTTCAACTACCGCTCCCCTGAAGTCTGCAACTATCTCCTCAGCAGCGCGCTTTTCTGGCTGGACCAGTATCACATCGACGGCTTCCGTGTGGATGCCGTGGCCTCCATGTTGTACCTCGACTACGCCCGCAAGCCCGGGGAATGGATCCCGAACCATCACGGCGGCCGGGAAAACATCGAAGCCATCAACTTTATCCGGCGTTTCAACGAGACCCTCTACCGGGAATATCCGGATATCACCATGATCGCGGAAGAATCAACGTCCTGGGCCAATGTCTCACGGCCGACGTACAGCGGAGGATTGGGATTTGGCGCCAAATGGGACATGGGCTGGATGCACGATACGCTCGAATTCATTACCCGTCCGTCGGAAGAGCGCCCGTCCTATCAAAATGAACTCACCTTCCGGCTGATGTACGCCTCTTCAGAAAACTTCCTGCTTCCCCTCTCTCATGACGAAGTGGGCCGTGGGCAGGGGTCTCTCTGGGAACAGATGCGGGGAGATGACTGGCTGAAAATGGCGAGTCTCCGGCTTCTGTATGGATACCAGTACGCTCAAACAGGAAAAAAATTGCTCTTCATGGGATGCGAATTCGGCCAACGGAGCGCCTGGAATTACGAACAGGCGCTCGAGTGGGACCGATTACAAGACAGCGCACACGCCGGGCTCCAGCGGTGGGTCAAGGATCTGAACCAGCTCTATCGCAAACACTCGGCCCTGCACGAACTGGACTACGAAGCCGGCGGTTTCGAGTGGATCGACGCCAACAATCCCCAGCAATGCGTCCTCAGTTTCTTACGCAAAGGCCGCGCGCCAGGCGATGTTATGCTGGTCGTCTGCAATTTTCTCCCTGAGGAACGGGGAATTTACCGGATTGGGGTCCCTTATGAAGGGCAGTGGCAGGAACTCCTCAACAGCGATGCTAATGATTATGGCGGCGCCGGGCGCGTGAATGGGATTGTTCAATCCGAGAACCAGGGCTGGAACGGCCGGCCGCATTCGATCGTGCTCCGCCTGCCGCCGCTTTCAATTCTCTTCCTGCAGAAGAGCTTCTTCGCTTAACGTCATCCCCCGCGGTCACTGGCGGGGGATCCAAGCACACCATCAAACGTGTATAGGCCAGGGCCAGGGGACGCTGTTTAGTTTTGTAGTTGTTTATCACTTGCGCCTTTTGAATCAGAGAAACTACAAAACTAAACAGCGTCCCCTAGGTGTTAGGTGTGCTAGGTGTGCGAAGGGAGGATGCGGTCGGAACCGAAGTATGGGCGCAGGGCTTCCGGAATGCGGACGGAGCCGTCGGCTTGCTGATAGTTTTCGAGGATCGCGGCAACGGTGCGGCCGATGGCCACGCCGGAGCCGTTCAGGGTGTGGACGAGTTCTTTTTTGCCGTCGGCGCGTTTGAACTTGATGTTCATGCGGCGCGCCTGAAAATCGGTGAAGGTGGAACAGGAGGAGATTTCGCGCCACCGGCCGCGGCTTTTGCCCTCTTCGGAGGGGTGGCCGGGCCCTCCCGCCTGTTTCTCGGTGGAGGAGGACCTGGCTCCCAGAAACTCCTGGTCGCCAGGCATCCACACTTCGAGGTCATAGGTCTTGGCGGAAGCAAAACCGAGGTCTCCCGTGCAGAGCGAGACAACGCGGTAAGGAATCCCCAGCAGAGAAAGAACTTTGCCTGCGTCCGCCGTGAGACGCTCGAGCGTTTGGAGGGAGTCTTCCGGCCGGACAAACTGGACCAGCTCCACCTTGTTGAATTGATGATTGCGGATGAGCCCCGCGGTGTCTTTCCCGTAAGAACCGGCCTCACGCCGGAAACACGCGGAGTAACACACATACTTCTTCGGCAGCTCTTTCTCGTCCAGAAGGTCATCCCGGTGCATATTGGTCACCGGCACTTCAGCCGTCGGGATGAGATACAACTGATCACGCTCGCAGCGAAAGAGTTCTTCCTCAAACCGCGGGAGTTGGCCGGTGCCTTGCATGGACTGAGGCGTAACGAGAAACGGTGTGAAAATTTCTGTGTACCCGTGCTCTTTGGTATGCAGGTCGAGCATGAAATTGATGAGGGAACGCTCGAGCCGTGCACCCTGGCCCCGCATCAGCACGAACCGGGAACCGGAGAGCTTGGCGCCGGTCTTGAAATCGAGTATCCCAAGCGCTTCTCCGATTTCATAATGGGCTTTAGGGGTGAATGAGAGGGAAGATGGCTTTCCTACTTCGCGAACAACGGCGTTATCGGCCGCGCTGGCGCCGACGGGAACGGACGGATCCGGCACATTGTTGATGCGCAGCAAGAGATCGTCCAGCTTCGGTTGGATGTCCGCGAGCTGCCCCTCAAGATCCTTGATTTGACCTTTGCTGCCTTCCAGCATCGCCAGCACGTCTGCGGGGGTTTCTTTCTTCTGAGCTTTCAGCTGCCCGATCTGTGCCGACGCTTTATTGCGGGCCGCCTGAAGCTTCTCAAGCTCTCCCAAAACATCGCGGCGTTGCTTGTCGAGTTGATACAACAGCTCCACGTCCAGCTTGGAGCGGCGGCTGGCCAGCATCTGCTTGAGTTCAGCGGGGTGTTCGCGGATCCATTTGGGGTCTAACACCTTCGCCTCCTTTCTTCTATTGTAGCGATGGCCATCGGCAAAACGGTCGCCCTTCAGGCGACCGTGCCGAAGGTATCGGGAATTATACCTTTAAGGATACAAACGCTGAATCTGCCATTGATCTTCTGGCCGGGGAACGAGAACCTGCTTGGTGTAGAGAAACCGTTCGTGCAGCCGGCCCCGACGCGACCGCCAGAATTCGATTTTTGAGGGAATGACCCGGATGCCGGTCCAGTGCGGGGGCCGGGGGACCGCGCCCGTTCCGAATTTCAGCGCCGCCTCCGCCAGACGTTTAATGAATGTCCGGTTATGATCCAGCCGTTCGCTTTGAAGAGAGGCCCAGGCCCCTATTTTGGCCAGACGAGGACGAGTGACCCAATAAGCATCCGCTTCCTGAGGACTCACCAGGCTGGTCGTCCCCTGAATACGGACTTGACGCTTGAGGGGATCCCAGTGAAAGGTGAGAGCCGCTTTCGGGTGCGCCGCGAGGGCTTTCCCTTTCACAGAGTTCAAATTGGTATAGAACACGAACCCGCGCGCATCAAACTGCTTGAGCAGCACCATCCGGCCATCCGGAAAACCATCCCGATCCAGCGTGGACAAGCACGCTGCATTGGCCTGCTCAATGGCTTGGCACCGGTTGGCCTCTTCAAACCAGGCGGCAAATTGCGCGATAGGATCCGGCAGGTGGCTCATTTTTTTCCGTCATCCCCCGCGGATTCTGGCGGGGGATCTAGACATCTATGATGGATCCCCGCCTACGACCTGCGGGGATGACGACATCTCGGAGATTATAACACCTCAATCGACGAGGAAGGCACCCAGCCTTTGAGGCCCTGTTCCGGGACGCCGATTTCCAGCCATCCGGAAACCGGCTCCTGTTCTTCGAGAACCAGGACGCGGTGCCCTTCCGGCACGGTGAAGTTCGCGGGATACGAAAGGCTGGGGCCGCTGCGCACATCAGCGGCGGCAACGACAATGACCCCTTCCGGACGCTCCACCAGATAAATGCGCGCCGCCAGCCAGGCCGCGGTCATGCAGAATATCCCCAGGAGGAGGAAGCGAATTTCAGACCGGAGCGAGGGTTTCCCGAGAAATACGAGCCCGATGGATACGCTCAGGCCGATAAACAGAAGCGATGCCGCCGCTGTCAGCGTATTCAGGGAGAAAAGAAAAAAGAACCTCCATAGCAGAACGGCCAGCGATCCGGCCGGCAGGATGGGATCACCCGCCTTTTCCGTCGTCAGCCGGAGGTTATACAGGATATCCCGGTCACTCGCGTTGGAGCGGAAAGCGCGCGCATAACAAACAATCGATTTCCCCAGCTGACCGGTTTTGTAGTAGGCGTTGCCGAGATTGTAGTCGAGAACCCAGTGGCGAAGCCCCTGGGTGCGGGCAGAGGCATAGAGAGTCACCGCCTCCTGGAATTTCCCTTCAGCGTAGGAAGCGTTGGCGCGCTTGAAAACATCCTGGGGAGATTCGGCACGGACAGCGCAACAAATCCAGAAACCAATAGAGGAAATCCATAGGAACTGTAGGGGCCGCCGGCTGGCGACCCGCCATCGGGATGCATCGCAATGTCCGGGCGGACAGCCGTCCGCCCCTACAAATCTCATTTCCATGTAATTTCCTTCTCCATCTCTTCGATCACATGCTCGAAAGACCGGATCGCCTGGCGGATTTCCTCCGGCCGGACCTGGGCCGGGGCAAACCGATAAAGGTCCAGCGTTTCCCAGAGGTTCCGGACTTTCTCCGAATTGTGCGGCGAGACGCCCCGGTCCTTCAGATCCGGAACGACTTGCTTCAGGGCCAGGCTGTAGGCGTTCTGGGTCAGCTTATCGCCGATAAAAGCCTGCAGGCCGCCGGAGAGAATCTCGCAAGCGCGGCGGTTGTCCGACGTTCCCAGGGCGGCTTCGGCCAGCCGAGCAGCGTGGAGGGCACGGGCCTTTGCCCGGCGGAAGCGCGCCAGTGCCGTGTTTGAAAAGAAAAAGATCTGATACAGACGGAACAACCCGAGCCCGGCCAAAAGGACCAGAAGAATTCCGTGCAGCCAGCGGAACTCTCTCCGGCGATACAGAAACTCCTCTTGCGGTTGAACAACTACAGGCGTCTGAATGTAGCGGATGTCTTCTCCCAGCAGCCGGATCCCGGGAGTTTCCAGGACGCCAACACTGCCGGCCGGTCCGGCCGGAGCGGAAGTGCCCGCGCCAGCGTCGACCCGAATCGTAAACGGCTGCGACAACACCGTTTTATAAGCGCCGGCCGTTGGATTAAAAAAGACGAAGGGAACGGCCGGGATAAAAAGATTCCCGGAAGCCGTCGGGATCAGAACGGTTTTGTAGACCTTGGACCCCTGGACCTCGTAATTTTTCTTTTCGATATTGGTGGCCGCATTGGCGTCAAAAGTACGGAAATTGATCAGAGCCGGCAAAGGGATCTCCGGCAGGGATTTGATATTTCCCTTCCCGGAAATGGTCAGGGTCAGCGTGAGCGGTTGCCCGACAGCCACGCGGTCTTTATCCACCGACGCGCTGAGCGTGTAATGGCCGACGGCTCCCTTAAACCCGGCGGGTTTCGGGTCCGGAAGAGGCTTCACATGAATGGTCACCGGTTCGGTTCGCAGCGTTCGCTCTTCGCCGCGGCCAAAAAACTGCGAGAAGAAATTATTACTGAACGGATCCGAGCCGATATTTTCGATCGACACACTTAAAGCGGCGGGGCCGACACGGCTTTTCCCGGGCGCGCTGGGAAAAAGCGCGGTGCGGACTTCGGTCACGTTGTAAGGAACTCCCTTGACGCTCGTGGTGTAATTGCGCTGCGGCGGAAGGTCTTCCGTCCAGAAACCGGTCATCTCAGGAGCCTGATAACGCGGCTGCCCCATCAGCGGGACGCGGTTATAGAGACCGAAGACATACGTCACCGGCTCGCCGACGTAAACAGTGCTTTTGTCAACGGCTCCCTGAATAAAAATCGCTGGTTCTCCGGAACGCTGAGCCGGCGGGTTGCCCATGGGACGGGCGGTGCCTTCCGGAAGTGCCGCCGCGTTTCCTTTCACCACTTCCAGCGGCAAGGGCTGCGTTTCCGCGGTCTGGCCGTTGAACGTCACTTGCCAGGCCGGAATGGTGAAGCGCCCCTCTTTCAGGGGCGTTAACACAAACGTATAGACCAGGCTGGAGGTGGCTTTCCCATTGACCCAGCTGAAATTCTGGGACGTGCCGGCGTTGGAGACCTGAAAATCCTGCAGGTTGGGCAGCGGCGGAGTGGGCAAGCGGCTGACATCTCCCGAGAGGGTAAGACTCAGAACAGCCTGCTCATTCAGCGCAATCTGATTGCGGTCCAGGCTGGCGGAGATCTGGAAATCAGCAGCGAAAACAGTTCCAAGTAGCAAGTGACAAGTGGCAAGCAACACCCCCGCCCAACTTGCAACCCGGAACTTGTTACTTGCGACTGTCGTTGATTTACCAATCTTCATCAGGATGCGGGACGTCCGATTTCTGAAATTTCTGATTCGATTTTTTAAGTTCACCGGCGCCGGCCGCTGACAACAACCGCTCGGCATCTTCCCGGCTCATCTGCGCGGCCCGGGGCGTAGAACTTTGGCCCTGATCTTTCTGGCCATCCTGCTGATTTTCCCCCCCGCCTCCCTGGGACTGTTTTTTGTCGTTTCCGCTCTTGGGATTCTTGCAGGAGGACGGCGGGTTCTTCTGCCGGCGCAGAGCGATGCCCAGATTATACTTGGCATCTTCATCCTGCGGGTTGATTCGCAGGCTTTCCTTATAGGCTTCGACCGCCTCTCCCCACTGCTGCTGCTGAAGAAGCGCGTTCCCGCGGTTGTAATGAGCGGCGGATTTCAAAAGAGGATTTGTGGACTGAGCCGCTGTTTCGAATTCTTTGACGGCCTTGCCGAAATCTCCCATCTGATAAGCCGCATCCCCCGCATTAAAATGCAGGATGCTCGAGTACGGCTGATCGACCAGCGCGTCGTTATAACCCTTCAAAGCGTTCTCGTAATCGCCTTTCATAAAGAGGCGGTTGGCTTTTTTCAATTGCGCGACGGAGGCATGGGCAGAAAGGCAGCACAAAAAAACAATAAGAATAGAAAAGCCATTTACCCTCACCCCAGCCCTCTCCCTCCACAGGGAGAGGGAGAACTGCCCTTTCGTCACAGATGGAGAGGGAGCTGTTCCTTCCCCCTGTTGAGGGGGAAGGTGGCCGAAGGCCGGATGAGGGTTCATCATGATCGCCATCCTGCCTCCGGAATCAACAAACTGATCATCATCAACAGAATCCCCAGAGCGAGCGGCCATTGGAAGCGGTTTTCGTAGCGATTGAACAGCCGGGTCTTCACGTCCCCCTGCTGAAGCGACTCCAGGTCGCGGGCTAATGCATCGATTTCATTCCCGGTGGCGCTGGCCCGGATGTACCGGCCGCCGGTGTCGCGGGCGATTTGCGCCAATGTTTTTTCATCCAGACGGCTCATGACCACTTCGCCTTTTTTGTCGCGTTTGTAGCCGGTACGGTTTCCCCGCTCATCCAGCAAGGGAATCGGTTCGCCCTGCGGGCTGCCGATCCCGACAGCGAAAATTTTGACACCGACCCGCGCCGCTTCCTGAGCGGCCCCAGACGGATCGCTGCGGTGGTCCTCTCCGTCCGTCAGCAGAACCAGCACCCGATGGCTGCCTTCCCCAACCTTCAGGCCTTTGATGGCGGTGCGAATCGCCTCCCCGATCGCGGTCCCTGGAATGGGCACCACTTCCGGCTCCAGCGCTTCAAGCGCCTGTTGAGCCGCACCCTGATCAATGGTCAACGGACACTGCACATAAGCCTGTCCGGCAAACGCGATGACCCCCAGACGGCTGCCCATCAGCCGGTCAATGATCTGACCCAGAAGGAGTTTGGCATGCGCCAGCCGGTTGGGCGGTAAGTCCGCCACACTGCTGGTGGACGCCTGTTGTGTGGCGTCTTGGGCCTGCATCGAAAGCGAACAATCCACCGCGATAAAAACGTCAAGCCCACGCTGTTTGAACTCCGTCAGCCGGGATCCCAGTAAGGGCCCGGATAAAGCGGCCGCAAAACAAACCAACGCGCCAAATCTTGTCAGAACAATCCATCGTCGTCGATGATCCAGCCGGGGCGGGAGCATGCGAAGGATCGTGCCGGTCTGGCCCAGCGTCGCCAGGGTGCGTTGGCGGCGCCGGCTCCACCACCCGATCGCCGCCAGAAACACGAACGGCACCAGCAGCCAGCTCCACATCGATGGATACGCGAAATAATTCATGGAATCGTTCTGAAAACCAGAACCTGGAGCCCAACCCCTGCCGTGATGAGCGCCATCGCGGCGATCAACCAGCCTAAATAGCGATCTTCAAAGGATTGGGGAGCCGGCCCCTGGATATCCGTTTTTTCCAGATGGTCAATCTCGTCATAGATCGCGTCGAACTCTTTGACGCTGGCCGCCCGGTAATAACGGCCGCCGGCGGTCCGGGCAATTTCTTCAAGCGCCGGTTCATCCAGGTCTTCCTGAATGGGAACGAGTTGTTTTCCAAACGCCGTATCCACCGGGATGACGGATTGCCCGCGGATCCCGACACCAATGGCGTAAATCTTGATCCCCAGACCGTCAGCGGCCTTGGCCGCGGTCAGCGGATCAATTTCTCCTGAATTGTTGCGGCCGTCGGTCACGAGAATGATGACTTTACTCTTGGCTGTGCTCTTTTTCAAATGATTGGCCGCCGTGGCAATGGCTGTCCCGATGGCGGTGTTTTCGGTGGTCGTGATGCCGACTTCGACTTGACCTAGGAAATCGAGCAGCGCACCGTAATCCAGCGTCAATGGGCAGTCCAGAAGCGACACCCCGGCAAAGGCCACCAATCCGATCCGGTCGTATTGCCGGTGAGTCACAAAGGTTTTGGTGGCGCGTTTGGCCACGGCCATGCGATCCAGCGGGTTAAAGTCGAGCGCGCGCATGCTGCCGGAGGTGTCGAGTGCAATCATGATGTCGATGCCTTTCGCCCGCGCCTCCTCTCCTTTTAAAAGGTTTTGCGGACGCGCCAGCGCGACGATCGCCAGGGCCAGTCCCGCATAGAGCAGCCAAACGGGAACACGGATCCATTGGGCTCGCCAGGTGGTGGGCAAGTTGCGCAGGAATGAGAAATCGGGGAAGGGCAGGCGCGCCCGGAAGCGATGGCCGCGAACCTCCCGCAGCCAGACGACGGCGGCCAGTACCGGCACAAGCAGAAAAGCCGCCGGGTTAGCGAAGTGCACGTGTTTCCTCCACAAATTTAATCGCCACCGCCAGCTGTCTCCGCGCTTCGGAAGCGTCCGGACGGAACTTCGCGAACTTCACGAGATCACAATCCTCCAGAAACTCTTTGACGGTCATCTGATGCACCCCTGGAAAATCGGGCTTCTTCCGCAGATCACGCAACAGCTCATTGGTTGTCCGTTCCAGCGCTTGGACATGAAACGCTCCTTCCAGGTAAGCCCGGACGATATCCGAAAGCGCTATATAAAATTCCTTGATCTTGCCCGCCTCGAGCCACCCGGTCGCTTCGATTTCGCGAAGTTTTTGAAGTGCGGCTTCGTCGGGCGGCACAGGAGCCGGAGGGGGCGGCCCCGCCAGAACCCGTTTACGCTTTTTCCAAAGCACGAACGCGCCCACCCCGATCACCACCGCCCCCAGCAGCCACCACCAGGGGGATGCCGCGACCGGGCCGATGACGCCTTTGATCCCGCGGATATCGCCTTTATCCTTGGGGCCGGGCGGAACTTCTTCAATCGTAACGGTCATCTCCGGCGTTTTGAGACGGCTGACATGTCCCATCGGATCCCGCCAGGGGACCTCAACACCGGGAAGAAGCTGCGGACCTGTTGCAAAACATTGGAGTTGGGCCTGAAAATGATCCACCCATTTGGTGGCCCCGCGCTCAGCCGGCAGCGTGGTGCTGGAGTAAACCTCAAACTCCCCCAACGACCGGGTAAAGGACGGTGAATCAATGATCAATTCGGGAGGGTGTGTGACGCGAATATCCAGCGCCACCAGATCGCCCAGACGGGCGGTGGACGGTTGGACTTGCGCCTGGAGGCTGGGCACTTCCGTCTCTTTCGGACTCATCGGAACCTCTTGGCGCGGGCCTGGAAGAATTGGAGAAGCGGTCTCACAAACGATTGATCCGTTTGTAAGAGAATGTGGTCGATCCCGTGCCGGTGGAGAAGAGTTTCCAACGCTCGCTGGCGCTGCTCATGGTCCTGCTCGAAATGCCGCCTCACAAGCCGGTCGGACGTATCCAGGACCATCCGCTGCCCGGTTTCCGCTTCGGTCAGCTCCACCAGCCCCACGTTCGGCCAGCGGCGTTCGCGGGGATCCAGAATCTGCACGGCGATTAAATCATGCCGCTTGTTGGTGATCGCCAGAAGGCGTTCGTTGACCCCGTAGAAGTCGGACAAGAGGAAAACAACGGCCCGGCGCTTCAACACCCGGTTCACATAGCGCAGCGCCTCGTCCATCCGGGTCTGCCGCTGCTCCGGCGAGAACTCCAGCACGTCGCGGATGACGCGAAGCGTGTGCGTGCGGCCTTTCTGAGGGTGAATAAATTTCTCAACGCGGTCCGAAAAGAGACAGAGACCGACTTTGTCGTTGTTCCGGATCGCCGAAAAACTCAGTACCGCGGCGACCTCAGCCGCCAACTCGGATTTCCATTTTTGCGCTGTCCCGAACTGAAGCGAGGCGCTGCCGTCCATCATCAGCAGGACGGTCATCTCCCGCTCGGCCACATACTTTTTGACGTAGGGATGCCCCATGCGCGCCGTGACGTTCCAATCGATGGAACGCACTTCGTCACCGGGGGAATACTCCCGCACCTCGGCAAATTCCATGCCAAGGCCCCGGAACACGCTGCCGTACTGGCCGGAAAAGATTTCATTGACGAGCCGGCGCGTGCGGATCTCGATGCGATGAACCGATGACAGAAGTTCCCGAGTCAACATGGCGGGGCGCTACGGCACCTCGACGGCCGCAAACAGTTTCTGCACGACGTCTTCGGAGGTGGTGTTTTCCGCTTCGGCTTCGTAGGTCAGGAGGATGCGGTGGCGCAGCACGTCGGCGCCGATGGCTTTTACATCCTCTGGCGTCACATACCCGCGCCCCTGCAGAAACGCATAGGCCTTGGCCGCCTGCGTCATGCAGATGGTCGCGCGGGGGGATCCGCCGTAGGCGATCAGGGGCTTGAGCGATTCCAGTCGATAACGCTCCGGGTAGCGGGAAGCAAACACCAAGTCCAGGATGTAGTTTTTGAGTTTCTCGTCGACATAAATCTCGTTGACGATGGCCCGCGCCGCCAGAATTTCCTGTGAGTGGACAACGGGTTTGATGTCGATCGGCTGGCCGGTGGTGGTCCGGTCGAGAATCAATCGCTCTTCGTCCCGGCTCGGGTAACCGACCTTGAGTTTAAGCATGAACCGGTCGACCTGCGCTTCCGGCAGCGGATAGGTGCCTTCCTGTTCGATCGGGTTCTGGGTCGCCAGAACGAGAAACGGCGCTTCCAACGGGAAGGTCTGCTCGCCGATCGTCACCTGATGTTCCTGCATCGCTTCCAGGAGCGCGCTTTGAACTTTGGAAGGCGCCCGGTTGATTTCGTCCGCCAGAAGCAGATGGGTGAACAAGGGCCCTTTTTTGACGGTAAACTGGCTATCCCGCGGGTTGTAGATCATGGTGCCGATTAAATCGGCGGGGAGAAGATCCGGCGTGAACTGAATGCGCTGGAATTTTGTTTCGATCGTTCGGGCGAGCGTGCGCACCGCCAATGTCTTGGCCAGCCCCGGAACCCCTTCGAGCAGGAGATGGCCGTCCGCCAGAAGCCCGACGAGAAGCCGTTCCACCAGGTAGTCCTGGCCGACAATCGCCTTGCCGATTTCCTGCTTGAGCGCCTGAACAAAAACGCTCGCTTGCTTTACTTTTTCATGAATAACGCGAATGCTCTGATCCATCGGTAATCCTCCGTGTCTTGATCGAAAAAATATCTGTAATTGATTATCCTTAGACGCCCTTTTTTGTCAAGAGGATCCGCGGATTTGTTTGGAAGCAGCGCCCCCTAACGATATAATGGGTTCATTATGAAAAAGAATATCCGCTTTTACGATACAACCGTTTCGAAGCCTCGTCCGATCGGCGCCGCGAAAGGGCGGCTGGGCGTGCTAATGCCCGGGATGGGCGCGGTGGCCAGCACCTTTATCGCCGGCGTTCTGTCCGCGCGCAAGGGTCTTGGGCAACCGATCGGTTCCATGACCCAGCTGGGCACGATCCGGCTGGGGAAACGGACTGAACATCGGGCGCCGAAGGTAAAAGATTTTGTTCCTTTGACGGAACTCAAGGATCTCGTCTTCGGGGGATGGGACATCTTCCCGGACAACGTGTATCAGGCCGCCACCAAAGCAGGGGTTCTGGAACAGAAGCATCTGTCCCCGATCCGCGCGGAGTTGGAGAAAATCAAACCCATGCCGGCTGTTTTTGACCCGGCTTACGTGTCCCGGATTTCCGGCCCGAATGTGAAGAAGGGCCCCACGAAGATGGATCTGGCCGAACAGTTGATCGCGGACATCGCCCGCTTCAAGAAGGTCAACCGCTGCGCGCGCCTGGTGATGATCTGGTGCGCCTCCACCGAAAAATATCAGACCGCATCGCCCGTCCATCAATCCGTGGCCGCATTCGAAAAGGGGCTCGAGGACAATTCTCCGGATATCGCCCCCAGCCAGATCTACGCCTATGCGGCGCTGAAATCCGGCATCCCTTATGCAAACGGAGCGCCCAATCTTTCCGTCGACATCCCCGCCATGCTGGAGCTGGCGGAAAAGCAGAAGATGCCGATCTGCGGAAAAGACTTTAAGACCGGCCAGACCTTCATGAAGACGGTGCTCGCGCCAGCTTTCAAGGCCCGGCTCCTGGGGCTTCGAGGCTGGTTTTCAGCCAACATCCTCGGGAACCGCGACGGCGAAGTGCTGGATGATCCGGAAGCTTTCAAGACCAAAGAAGAATCAAAGCTTTCGGTTCTGGAATACATCCTTCAACCGGACATTTACCCGGAACTCTACGGGCATTACGACCACAAGGTCCGCATCAGCTATTACCCGCCCCGGGGCGACAACAAAGAAGGCTGGGACAACATTGACATCTTCGGATGGCTGGGGTATCCCATGCAGATCAAGATCAACTTCCTCTGTCGGGACTCCATACTCGCCGCACCGATCGTTCTGGATCTGGCGCTTTTCCTGGACTTGGCCCAGCGCAGCCGGATGCACGGCATCCAGGAGTGGCTCTCCTTTTTCTTTAAGAGCCCTATGGCGGCACCCGGGCTCTACCCGGAACACGATCTTTTCATCCAGCTCATGAAGCTCAAAAACACGCTTCGCTGGCTGAAAGGTGAGGAGCTGATCACTCACCTCGGCATCGAATACTACGATTAGTACATGCTTTATGAATGGATGGAAAGGCCGGAAGAGATTCGCTGATTATTTTGTCATAAGCCTTCTCTGCCTTCAGATTCCCCTCGACGCAGATCCCCCCGTCCAGGTTTCCAGTCCCACGGCGAGTGCCTCCGTCTTAAACGGCGGTTCGCGGCCGCGGGCCAGGCGGCATCCGATCCGCCGGGCGCGTACGCGCATCGAGGGAGCCATCCGCCGCACCTCACCGAACCCCCGCGTCCAGCAGCCGGCCACCCAGGCACTCCCAGCTCAGGCGCCGGAGATTAAACTACCCGCCCCGCCGCCGACACCATCCCCCGAAGCCTCTCGGGCTGACCGATTTATTAATGCCGCCGCCAGGGTCATGACCAAAAGCTGGCGCGGCAACATTTTTGTCTGGCTCCCGGCGATCAGCACAGATCCGAATACCGGCCCCACGTACGGGCTGATGCCTGTTGTGGTGCTGGCCGATCCGCTCACTCATCACATCCGCAATCTGTTAGCCCCCTCCTATACCTACAACTCACTCTTCGGCCAGACCGGTACGATGCGTTACTACTGGTACCCGACCGATGCGAGCCAACTCTACGCCGCGGCCAGCCTTTCTCAGCATACCAACCGGGAAATGAAAGTCCGCTACGAGAATTCCTCGGCTCATGAGGGTGTCCTGTATTTAAGGAGCGAGGTTTTTTACAACGCGGACGCATCTTACCGATTTTTCGGCATCGGCCCGCAAACCCATGAAGGGGATGAAACCGGCTACGTCGGCAAAACCTCGATAGCCCGGGCTGCCATTGGCGCTAATTTTGCCCACTCCTGGCGGGCCATTTTTGGCGCCCGCTTTCAGCGCTTGGCGACGGAGCAAAATATTATCCCGAACGTTGTCGATCTGACGACCCGTTTTCCCGACATCTCCGGCGTCGGAACAAACAATACCGTGACCAGCGAATTCCGGTTACTGTGGGATTCGCGGGATTCCCCGGTGACCCCGTCGCGAGGCAGCTCGGGAGAGCTTCGCGTCGAAAAAACGAGTATTGCGCTTGGGAGTAACTCTGATTTTCTTCGTTATGGGCTGGAAGGCAAGCGCTTCTTCCTCTGGAAAAACCCCAGACAGGTGACGGTGGTGCATGGCCTTTATGAATGGTGCAACGGCCCTCGTATCCCCTTTTATGAACTGCCGAGCCTTGGAGGCCGATCCACGTTGCGCGGCTACGGAGAGGGGCGGCTAGTAGACCAGGGACGACTGGTCATGAATCTGGAGCAGCGGATGACGCTTTCGTCCCAGGAACTAATGGGCGTTTTCACTAACTTTGAAGTGGCCCCGTTCGTAGACATGGGAACTGTTTTCCCGACAGTGTTGGACATTCAGCGCAAGAATTTTCGTCCCGTTTACGGCGCGGCTTTCCGGGCAGCGGTTAAACCGAATGTCGTGGGAGATGTTGAAGTGGGAGTAGGGAAAGAAGGACCGGCGGTCTTCGTGGATATTAACTACCCGTTTTAAGATCGGCTCGGGCTTGCTCTGCGGAAGCCAAAGGCGCGCGTTTCCAGACAAAGCGAACAACCCCGGCCGGGTTTTCCGAGATATCCATAAACAGATCAGCGGTGTCCTGATGGGTCGCCCAATGCCGGACCGCGCCGCGGGCCGGCAGACGGGCCTCCTGCGGTTCCAGCACGCGCTCCCGCCCGAAAAGTTTCCGCAAGAACGTTTTGAAGTCGTCCATCAGCTGGGATTCTGATGCGTGGACTTTCACTTCGACCTGCTGCAGCGTGGCCGCCCTCCGGTCCTCGCTGGAATAAAAATAGTAAAACCCATTGCACTGAGCCGTAATCACCTCGCACCGGTAGTGCCAGCGTTCGGAGCGATTCTCCGGGGCGGCGCAATCCGCCATGCTTCGGCCATCCCAGCGTTCATAGGACTCCGAACGGAGGCCCAGAGCCAGGAGTCCTTTGAACTCCCGAATAAGGTCCCGCCGGTCTTCGGCCGACAACGGCCCAACTAGGGTATCGGTTTGTTTGGGAGCGTCCAGGGGGGCGTACGGTGCGCCAGCGCTGTTCAGGCTGAGATCAGCGGCCAGGAGTCTCGAAATAAGGACAAAAAAAACGGCGCTCCCCAGGAGTAAAGACGAGAGGATTTTCACCCTCTATGGATACCTGAAAGAAGGCCCTTCTGCAAGTCAAAAAATGACGGGGTCGAAGATCCCCGTCATCCCCCGCAGACACTGGCGGCCCCGACCTCCTGTTGATGTTTTCTTTGACGGGGCCGCACCGACTGTTCGATTCGACAGGAGGACGGTGCGGGGGATCCAGTCATCGCCAAACATCGCGATAGATTCCCCGCCAACACCCGCGGGGAATGACGAACGTGAAATTACTCCCGGTCGCGGGAGAGGAGGGCTCCCAAAAAGACTCCGACCAAAATGCATAATCCGACGGCTTTGACCGGATGTTTCTGCACGAGCTGTTCCGCATCCTTAATCGCTTCTTCTCCGCGCTCTCGGACTTCATCGAGCGCGTCCTCGCTGGACCGTTTGGTGTCCTGCCAAAATTTCGCGCCCCGGACCTTGGCGTTTCCCCAGACTTCCTGCCCACGGATCCGGGCCTCTTCCAGATTTTCGCCGCCTTTTTCTTTCGCTAATTCCGACGCCCGACCCAGCTCTTGCCAGGCTTCACTAAAGTGATGCTTCGCCTTATCAATTGCCTCTGTCCAGTTTTCCTTACCGTTTGACGTTTCGCTCATGATCATCCTCCACGTTTGAAATGTATATTTTCATTGTACCTTTTCAAAACTTCAGCCAAGAAAATAAACCTCGGCTAACGACATGGTTTTCGTTAACAAAAGCGTTCCTTGATCTGCCTTCCGAGAACGTTAAACTACGGGGGAGTTTATCTGATGGCTGATTTAGTCAATAAAATGGCATCGATTTTTAGGAAAAGTCAGAGCCCGGGGATCGCCCGCGAACTGCTGATGGCCGGGCTGTCGACATTCCTGCTTGTTGCTTTTCTTTGGGCCGGCGGTGGCGGGTACTTCCTGTGGAAAATGAACACCTCATTTCTCACACAAACGGACGTCAGTAAATGCCTCATGTGTTTAGTTAGCGCTAAAAGCGCAGAAACGGGGTTTATGTCGACTGACCTTATTAACCCCGAATTTTTCAGAACCGGCCAGTCCCGAATGGTTCAGAAACACCAAATCGCCATGGTGGAACTACAAAACCATCTAAGCCGCATTCAAAAGCGGGGGGGCCTTGATCGACAAAAATCTTTGGAAAATCTTAAGAACCTGCTGGTGGCTCATCAAAAACGGTTTAATCGGTTTGCTTCCCTTAAACGTGAAATCGGATTTGAAACTTCCGGATTAGCTGGAAAGTATCGAAAAGCAAGCTTGGCCTTTGAAGATCTATTACAACAATCTAATAAAAAATCCCTCCTAATCATTTATTTACAAATGCGTCGCCACGAAAAGAATTATTTGCTCCGCCAAACCCCCCACTACCTCCAACTCGTCGAGCAGCTTTGGCATCAGTTGGACAGTCAAATTTCACGACTCGACAAAGAAAAGAATGGGGCCCTTCTACAATACCTCCAGCAATATCAGAAAGCCTGGTATTCTTTTCTTGATTTTGAGGTCCAGATTGGGCGCACCGAAGGAGAGGGGCTAAGGAAACAGATGTCCCAGGACGGCCAAGAGCTCGAGAAAGAGCTTCAGGAGCTCTTAAAAATGGCGGAGTTCGACTGCCAAAGGGCGCGTCGAAACCTGCAATTCATGAGTGTGGCCCTGCTGGTATTCGGGTTTTCTTTTGGGAGTGTGATGATTTGTCGTTTTGCCCGCTCCATAGCACAACCCCTCATTGATCTCAAAGAGGCCGCCAGCCAAGTTGGACAAGGTCGATGGGACGCGCCTATACCGTCTGGCGCGCACGGAGAAGTTGGTGTGCTGGCACTGGCTTTTAAACGCATGGTGGATGCCTTAAAAAGAGAGGCTACGCTGTTGCGACAAAGCCAGGAACGTTTTGAAATTGCCGCACGGGCGACCAATGATGTGATTTGGGATTGGGATATGAAAACGGGTGCCCTCTGGTTTAGTGATGGGATGCGCTCCCTTGCGCAGTATGACCGCCAGGACGTGGACGACGATCCCGACTGGCGGATCGCCCACATTCACCCCGAAGATAGAGACCGGGTTAAGAACACGATTCAAAAAGCCTTTGATTCCGGAGCGCTGGTTTGGTCTGACGAATATCGCTTTCAGCGCAAAGACAGCAGCTACGCGACAGTCTTTGACCGGGGATTTATTATCTACGACGACCAGAAGAACCCCATGAGAATGATCGGCGCGATCATTGATACCAGTGACCGAAAACGGCTGGAAGCAGTGGCCATCCAGTCGGGGAAGATGTCGGTGCTGGGGCAGCTCTCCGCAGGGATTACCCACGACTTAAATAATCCGCTTGGCGTTATTCTCGGGTTTTCCGAAATACTCGTCAAACATCCGGCTCTTCCAAAGGAGCTTGAACTGCCCATAAAGTCGATCGAACGCGAGGCGCGTCGCTGCAAAACATTGGCACAGCACTTGCTGGCGTTCTCCCGCAACAGAACCGGCACAGATCGGATTTCCCAAGATTTAAAGAAAGTAGTCGACGAAGCGCTGGCCCTTGTCGGGACGCTCGCGCAATCACGAAGGGTTGAACTTGTTCGCCAGTTTGGGGAAGCTCAAATCAGTGCGTGTGTGGATTGTCATCAAATTCAGCAACTGGTGATTAATCTGGGGGTGAACGCCATGGACGCCATGCCCGACGGAGGGACGCTGACGGTGAGCCTCTCCAAATCCGGGAATGATTTACTCCAGATTCAAATCAGTGATACCGGCACTGGAATCCCTCCCGAAGTTCAGAAACGGATGTTTGAACCCTTTTTTACGACCAAGGAACTGGGCAAGGGAACAGGTCTTGGACTGAGTCTTGTCGGTGATATCGTCAAGAATCATCAGGGGAAAATCGACGTGCAAAGCGAAGTTGGAAAAGGGACAACCTTCCGGATCACCCTCCCCATCACTAACGAGACAGGGACCTCTTATCCCATGGCGGCCTAAGCCGCACTTCCGGCATTCCCGGCATTCCTTGACAATGACCGAGGGAATGCCTATTCTCAGACCATCGTGTCCTGGCGCAAACGAATTTTCATCGTAGCCGTTTGTTTGTTACTCGCATCCTTGTTGCTCTGGCGGCGTGGGACAAGAATTCATCCAAATCCTCGCGAAAACCCAAGCCCCCTTATCCCGTCATTCCCCGCAGTCACTGGCGGCCCCGTCCACCCGTGGAGTTCTCTATCGTCGGGACCGTCCCGACCATCGAGCACTTCGACAGACGGACGGGACGGGGAATCCAAGCATCCCGTCGAACAACATGACGGACCCCCGACAGAGGCATTCGGGGGTGATATCAAGAGGCCTCCGGTGGTTCGTCTCCCGCAAACGACACCTCTTCCTCCGCCTTCAACCGTACCTTCGGTCCCCCCGAGGGTAAAAGGCCAGGAAGGGATGCACCGGGAATTGATTCCAAAAGATATCCTCATTGTTCGCTGCTATTACGAACAGGAGCTCGTCGCGCCGGAGACAACCTTCGGGTTCGATATCAACGGCTCCGGCTTTACGGAAAGCTTTCACCAGATGATCAAAGTGGACCCGGACGCGCTGGATGTGGAAGTGCGGGACCTGCGGCTGGTCACAACGAACCAAATCCATGGGCTGATGGTGGTGGGGCCGGATGCGACGACCCAATACATTTATCCAAAGATTTTAATTCGCAGCATGCCGGTGTTTAAGGCCCCTGAACCTTTTGGCGTGGTGCGACCCGGTGAAATCCTGGATATTGAATTGATCCGCATTGATGAAACCGGCCAATCGGGCCGTTTTCGCATCCTGACCAACCTCGATTCCTCCCTCTTTCGGAAGCTCCGTATTTCACCAACGACCGAACACCTGGATGTCACCTTGCTGCCTCCGCAACTGCCTTTTTATGTGGAGGGCCATCTGGAGATTGGTCCGGGGGTTCACAGCGGGGAATATGGGTTAATTGCTTTTCTGGGTACTCATGAGCTTTTTCGTAAAAATCCGCTGGTTGATGTTGTGCGCCCGAATGTGGGCCACAGCGGATCCATTGAAAACGTGAGCGCCACAGAGCGAACGCACCGTCCGGGGGATCTCGTCGAACTCGTGGTGAACGGCAGCGGTTTTTCGCCTGGCGACGTCCGTTCCCTGCGAATCCGCGTCAATGCGCTGGGGATAGAAACCAACGCCGTCACCTATGTCTCCCCAGGAAAACTGCAAGTCTCGTTGCAGGTCCCCGCGAATGCGCCGGTCGGCGTTTACGGGATCACGATTGAACATAATTCAAAAGTGCTCTACCAGAAAAAAACGGTCTTCGGGATTGTTCCGCCGAATTGGCTCGGGGGCGTACAGCTGACCCGAGCGCTTTCGCCGGGGCAAAGCGGCACGGTGCAGATTCTCGGACGGGATTTGTCTCCGGACTTTGTTAAGTCTCTGCAGATAGAATCAGACGAGGCTGGATTGCAACTGACGAACGGACGGCTTCAGGACTCCTCCACCATCGTGGCAGACATCTCCATCAGCACCGGCGTGGCGCCGGGCGATTATCTCCTGCATATCACCCGCCAGGGTCAACCGGTCCGCCTCCCCGGCGGCTCTATCATCAAAATCAATCCTTAGTCTACAGCGGAAGCTTGGCTTTGAGCCCGAAATCAAAGCGTTGACTCACAACAGACCAATCGATCGCTTTAAAGAACGAATCGATGTAGCCGGCGCGTTTGGTGCCGTAATCGATCATGAAGGCATGCTCAAAGACATCCATCAGGAACAGCGGAACAGAGGAGACCAGATGACCGCCGTCATGCTCATTGATCCAGGTGTTAAACAACCGGTCTCCGATCGGATCGTAATACAGCAACGCCCAGCCGATCCCGCGCATCGCCCCGGTCGCGCGGAAATCTTTCTCCCATGCCTCCGGGGATCCGAATTCCTGCTGCAGTTTTCTCGAAAGCGCGTCACTGCGGGACGAATTGCCTCCCTTGACCATGTTCCCGAAATAGATTTCATGCAGCCGCATGCCGCTGAATTCCCATCCGAAACGGCGCTTCAGTTCAGCATACTCGGGGGTTTCGGTTTTCCCGTCCTTCGCCAGACCGGCCAAAAGGTCGGAGAGCTTGTTCGTGTTCGTGACGTACCCCTGATACAGCGTGAAATGATTCTTAAGGAGCTGATCAGAGAAACCCGCGGTTCCCAGTAATAATTCGTAGGTCTTCGCCGTGTAGGGCATTGGTCGCCTCCTTCTTATAAGAATATTATCCAATAAATCGGCGGGGGCGGATGAGGTTAAAATTCCAGGCTGACTCGCTGAAAAAACTCGCGGTCTTTGGGATGGGTTAATAACGTCAGCACCTGGTCTTTGTCCACCCACCTGGCCTCTGGATTATCCGGATCAACGGGACACAACGGTTCCCGGGTGTGTGTTCGAAAAAGAAAAAACGTCAGGTTTTTCAGTTCGGCCGGATCATTCCCGCCGTGCAACCCGATTTTAGGACGATCATAAGACCCGAGTGGTTTGACGTAGATTAAATCCTGAAGCCCGGACTCCTCGTAAATCTCGCGGCGTGCGGCAACGAGCGGCTCTTCCCCGGGCTCAATATGACCCTTCGGCAGGGACCAGCTGCGGCCCCTCTGGTTGACGATCAGTACTTGGCCTTTCTGATTCACCACCACTCCTCCGGCGCTGTAGGTTTTGTTCATTTCCTTCGCATTATAACTCTATGCAAATGGGCATGACCATCCGCGACCGATCGGCACTTAAGCGCACGATAGAGAATACGAGGCCGTATCGAGGCGCCGATTTTCGTTCATTTTTAGAACACTTTTATAAGGTTGGCTATTCAGAAAACCGAGCATTAACTTTTCTTAAAGAGACCAGTTGGGGCTTGCGCTCGAGAAGGATTCATTTTACAGTGAAAGTGTCATGAACAGGAAATTATTCATTCTGTCCATCAGCCTGATCAGCCTGTTGGGAGGCTCCGCTTTCGGACGAACCCACACCGCTTCCAACCGATGCTCCCCCGAAGATAAAAAAGTAATTGGTTCCGAAGCCCGTTGTTTTGACGATGGAGGAATTGATATCGGGTACAACGGGACCAACGGCGCCAAGGTGGCCTGCATGCAGGATAAGCGCGTTCAGAAAACCTGCGGCCCGGACGGACGAACAACCCGGCTACAAGCGTACAGCCAGTGGTACGCCAAGGTGAAGCAGTTCGAATCGGATTGTGTGTCTAACGGAGGGATTTTTTCTTATGAGGACCCCAATTTTATCGAACCCCAGAATGAATCGTACTGTCTTCAGGCACAACCGGAGATCGGAACGGATATGTTCGAGGATTCTCTCTGCAACTACCGGAGCATCTGCCCTGCAGTGGCCGTGGCCTGCCAAAATTCCTGCGGGAATGATACGGCCGCTCGTCCGGAAGAGATGAGCGTTACCCTTCAGTCAGCCCAGGCCAATCTGCCGAGTCTCTCCGACCACTGACGCTGACCTTCCTCCCCGGATGTCGACCCCTCGACATTTCTTGAGCACAAAGAGAAACGCCGATGATTTGTTTTCTTGAATCGTAGATTGCCGTTATATGGACAAACGCTTGAACGCTGCGGCCGTTCTTGGCCTGATGAAGCATTTCAATCGGTTGGGGCCGTTTTCCTTTTTTCACCTGCTCGAAAATTTGCCGGAACAAGGTGCGGTCATCCGGCGGCATGAGCATATCGACCGGCTGGCCTTTGATTTCCTCGATGGAATAGCCGTACATCCGCTGGGCACCTTTATTCCAGCTTAGAATCTTTCCTTCCAGGTTCTGGCTGATGATCGCGTCGCCTGAAAGCTCGACCAATGTGGCCAGATGGTAGACCAAGTTCCTGGAACGCTCAATGACCCCGAATAGCCGCGTGAGCGCCTTGCTCAGCGCTCCCAATTCGCAGGAAGACTGTAATTCGATCTTGCGGCTGACATCTCCCGTGGAAGCCGCTTCCATGGCCGTTTGCAGTTTCCTCAGAGGTCCCCATAGATTTCGGGCCAACCACCGATCACATAAGAGGACCCACAAAAAGCAGCAGACCAGAAGGGCTCCGATCCGAAAACCGGTCGACGATAAGAAGGGCAATGGTTCCCACTCTACTAATTGATGAATGAGACGATCTTGTTGAGTAAAATGTTGCTGGGTATCGGAAAGCCTATGCGCAGAAGGGTCCCCGCAATACGTAAAAACAACCAACCCCAGGAAAAGGCTGAGTAAACCAACCTCCAACAAACACCAGCGAAACCGTAGATTTCCCATACCTTGGATATACGTCCAAAAAAGGCGAAAATCAACTGAAATTTACATTAGTTAACAATTAGTAGACAGCCGTCAGACGTCTGGCGGATTGCTTCGGCAATACGAATCGCCTCGCAACGACGGCTTTTTTTACACTGGTTGGTCTTGTCCTTCAAAGGCTAAGGTAGAATTTTCTGCAACTCCGTCATAAATGACTGTTCATTGATGACCAGATTGAGGGCTGTTTCACTCGCTTCCCCGATGATCTCATTCTTTTCCTGAACCAGGTTCTTCCATCGCTCAAATTCCCCATCGGCAAAAGACCACACCGAGACGCGCAACCCCTCTTCTTCGATGCCTTCAGCCTGCTGGCGAGCCTGATGCGGGAATGGGGTTAGAACAATAACCCGGGCCTGACGAAACCGTTTGGAGATCTTCTCCAATTTGTGCAGGGTCGTTTTCCCGCATTCGACCCAAAGGGTGGGCTGGTTTGTCAGATCTGCATTGAATAGATCGGGATAATACTCCTGCCCCTGGAGAGCCGGGTGCGTGGCGCCCATCTCAATTGTCGGATGTGATTCAAAGAAAAAAAGAGAGGCGGCCAACTTCAAAACCAAGTGTTCCCACGTTTCTTGGAGTCCGGTAAAAATCGTCAGGTTGGCGGGCTGATCGTTTAAGTGCAGGGTTGCGCGTAGCTTCATGGGCAGGATTAGTGAGCGGGATCAACGGGAAGAAGCTTCAGGTCATTGATAATTCGAAGGAATTCACACTCCGCGTCGTGGATCTGTGCGGGCGTGAGTAGCTGGCCGCGGTTAATTTCTTCGATCAAGACGCGCAGCGTGTCCGGCCGGATCGTCGGGGTTAACGCATCCAGAATCGGCGCTCCCATGACCTGCGGATAGGCGATAATGAGATACTTGATCATCCGCATGGACCCCTTCATCAGAATTTTTTGAAGGGATTCCCGGGATAAGGCTTTTAAGGCGCGAGCGCACGCATCCTGCATCATTTCCTCCTAAGCAAGACTCTTTCTAACGACGGCTGCGGCGGGCATATAAAAGCGCGTCGCGAATTGCATGAGAAGCAGCTTCCGCACCCGGGATCCTGTCTTTCTGAGCCTGATGGAGAGCCGGCAGCGCTTCCCGGGCTTTAACACCCAATTGCATGAGAATAGCGGCGGCATCGCTGCGCAACGACCGATCCCCCCCCTGCAAAAGACGAATCAAGTATGAAACAACCTCCGGATTAAAGTGCCCCGCCTGGGACAGCGCCTCCCGAGCGCAAAGCGTTCCTTCTCCCTCCGCGCTGAGATCCGCGACCAGCCGCTCAACCGCGATTCGGTCCCATGCTCCCATTTCCACAAGTTGCTCAGCCGCCAGACAGCGGACCATCGGATCGGGATCCCGCTGGGCGCGCGCAATCAGGGGCAAGGCGTCCCCGCGCCGGATCAGAATCTGTCTTAAAACACCCAATGAAGCGCGCTTCACTCGAACATCCGGGTCTTTCAATAACTGCAAAAGAACCCCCAGGGCAGGCCGGGAGCGTCCATCGAGCTCCGCCAACCAGCGAAGAGAAGCCAAACGCACCTCCGCGCCAGGGTCGCGGAGCGCCTCGGCCAGCACTGGAACCATTTCTTCTGTTGAAGAAGCGGTTTTTTTCAGCTGACCGATGGCCGACAGTCGAACGCTGTCGTTCTTGGACCGGCGCAAGGCAAATTGCAAGGTGGGCAAAAGTCCGCGATCCGGGGGGAAAGGCAGTGCCAATGCTCTGGCGGCATCTCGGCGCACGTCGCTGTCAGCATCAATCCCCAGCACGGTCAGAAGAGCCTGCTCTGCCTCTACCGGGAGCGTTTCGACCTGCCCCAGAACAGCAACAGCGTTACGCCTCACTCCGGGGCGCGGGTCCTGCAACAATTCCAGGAGCGGATCAACGGCTTGAGGCAAAAAAACACATAGTTGAGATATGGCGGAAACAAAACAAGGGGGCGCGGGATTTTCTTTTTTTAGCCGGGAGATCAAAACAGGAATGGATTTTTCGGCAGCAGGACCCATTTTAGCGATGGAGTTGGCCGCCTCGCATTGCACGGGCTCCCTCGGATCTCCCAAAGACTGGAGAAGCGCCGGGAGCTGCTGCGGATCAGGCGCGCCCACTTCGGAAAGCGCCACCTTGCTGGCTTGCGCCACATCCCTTTGTGGAGCGCTGACCCCCTGCAAAAGGGCCGGAATCGCTTCTTGCGCCGGGGGTCCGATCAGCGCGATCGCGATCGTCGCCCATTTTCGGGTGAATGGATCATTCGCCGGATCCAGGGACGGGATAAGCTGTTCAGCCACGCGTTGTTTCGCTTCGGATTCAAACCCTAGCAGATCCTGCTGGGCTCTTTTCCGGATAGTTTCATTGGGAGAAACGAGCCGTTGCTCCAGTGGCACGGTGCGCAGGAAGAGACGGTCTGAGCCGGCAATCACCCAGACGATGGCCAGAGGCGCCAGGAGAACCGCTCCGACATAAAACAAGCGTCTTGATCGCCGGGAAGAAAACTGTGGTATCAAACTCATTGAAACCAGATTCTAATATAAACAACGAATGGATTCTAATTCGTAGGCTGGTTGGCCGGGACAGCGGGGCTGGATGACAACAAATCTGAAGAGGCTTCTGTGCCGGCGGTTTCCGGGGGGAGAGTCGGCAACGTGCGGTGCGCCTTTTCCAAACGTTCAATGCGCTTGGCGATCAGCTCCCGTCCCTCATATTTCACGATGACCTGGTCACCGTAACCCAGTTCGCCGATTTCCACTGAATGCTCACGATCACTAATCTGCGTCTTCGAACTATAAGCGAACTCCACATTAAACCCATCTTCAACGGTCACGCGGATGACGCGGGAATCCGTATCGATAGACAAGATGGAGCCGTTCATCTGATTCATCCGCGGGACAACAACTGATGGATCGGCGGCCTTGATAGACAGTGCGGAGACCAGGAGAAAAAAAACAAAAAAGGCTTTGCGCATACGCCTATTTCCTAACAGGACATTCTAGTTTTCACAAGCGCTTTCTTTTCAGCTTTATTTTTAGATACGTTTTTATAGGTTTTGTAATAGTAAACTCTGCGAATATTTTATTATGTTCTTGACAATAAAAACAGCCTTATAGTAGAGTGTGAATCGCTCAAAAGAGCATGGCCTGCCAGGTCAGTATAAGTGAATTTGCTTCCTTAAATGTATCCCCTGAAGTCCTAAGGAGGTCCTTCTATGGGCCGTCATCTTAGGGAGCTTCAACAGTTGCGTTGCATTGATCTCAGCGTATCCATCTCGACCAAAACAGCCGAGCCGCAGCCCCCTAAAATCGAATATGTAGACCATCGTCATGCGGCCAAAGAACTGGCTGCCGTTGCAACGCAGTTGTTAAGGCAAGGCAGCGACAAAATGGTCCCCCCCCTGACCGAAAAAGCCTTTCCAGACAGCCTCGGGCTAGCAAACGAAAACCTTTATTTAGATTCTCACGCAGGGACACACATGGATGCCCCCTGGCATTTTGGGCCGCTCTGTCAAGGTCAGACCGCCAAAACCATTGACCAAGTGCCACTGGAATGGTGCTTTGGCCCGGGGGTTATTCTGGACCTTCGCCATAAGCAACCAGGAGAAGAAATTACGCCCCTCGACCTTGAAAAAGCTTTGAAACAAATCCACCACACGCTGCAGCCAAAAGACATTGTTCTACTCATGACCGGGGCTGACAAGCATTGCGACCAACCCGACTATTTTTCAGCGTATGCCGGCATGGGACGCGAAGCCACTTTGTGGCTGCTCGACCGGGGGATCAAAGTGATCGGGATCGATGGATGGGGTTTCGACCGGCCTGCAGGGAATATGCTGCGGGATTACCTCCGCACTCAGGACTCCTCCTGCCTTTTGCCGGCGCATATGGTCGGACGGGAGCGGGAATACTGTCACATTGAGAAGTTGGCCAACCTGGAACAGGTCCCGGTATCCCACGGATTCCTGTTCTGTTGTTTCCCCGTCAAAATTGAGCGCGGCAGCGCCGGCTGGGTGCGTGCGGTGGCTCTGGTGGAGGACCCCCTATGCTCTTAGAAGATGCCATTGAGATTGATTGCCCCCCGGCTCCTCTTTTCAAATTGATCAGCGATGTAGAGCACCACGTTAATCTGCTCCCGGGGTACCTTGAAAGTTCCATTGTGGAACGTCGAGCGGACACCTTTGTTCTGCAACGAGAGGCCATCATCCATGGACGAGTGCGTCGCTGGAAATCGGAAGTGTCTTTGGAAGAAGGGTGCTCAATTCACTTCCGGCAATTGGAGGGTCCCTTAGAAGGGATGCGCGTTCATTGGGACATGGAGCCGAAAGGCCAAGCGACCAAACTTCGCATTGTGCATGATGTGCGCGTGAAGCCCTGGTGGAAAAAGTGGTGGCTGGAACGCTGGATCGCCAAGCCCGCTATCGAAAAAACAGCCCGAGCAGTCCTGGAAGCGATTAAACGAGCAGCGGAAATGCGGGAGAAACAATGAACACGGTTTCACTTTTCATCACGATTTTTCTGGTCTTAAGCCTCGGCTTCCGGCTGACGCGCCTCGTCATCGCGATTCGCAAAGCCAAATTTCGGAATTCAGGGCGCACGGCAGCAAGACCCATGTTCTGGATCATGACTATCAGCTATGTGGTTTTTCTGGTTCTCTGCGTCATGGAAAACCAGCGCCGCTTAAATGCTTTTTCATGGGCTTTGTCTTTCGCAGGTTTATTCCTTTATCTCACGTCATTGACGCTTCGCGAAAAAGCCATGCATGACCTAGGCCGTTTCTTCAGCCCAGACATCGAGATCCGTCATCAGCATCAAGTTGTGAAAACGGGTTTCTACCGCTATGTCCGCCATCCACTTCTGGCCTGCATGGCTTTGGAAATTGTCGGGCTGGGGATGGTCTTCAATGCCTACGCAACATTGATATTTGTCGGATTTGGCGTTTACATGCCCCTTATTTACCTCAGGAAATGGCTGGAAGAACGTACGCTTCGAGCCGCCCTCGGAGAGGCGTATCGAGTTTACGAACGTGAGGTTGGGGCGTTCTGGCCGCGCTGGAATATCCTTTCCCGATTTCACAGAAACTGATCATGACTAAACGTGTGGTTGTAACGGGTATCGGGGTCGTAGCGCCGAATGGGCTAGGGAAGGAAGCGTTCTGGCAGGCGCTGACGAATGGACTCTCAGGGGTCCGACCCATTCGGCGCTTCGACTCCAGCTCGTTAGACACCCACATCGCGGGAGAAGTCACAGACCTGGATCCGCTGGTGTATTTCGAACCCCACGAACTTAAAAAGGTCGACCGCAGCAATATCTTTGCGGTAGCCGCCGGAGCCATGGCCATCCAGGACGCGGGGTTGGACCTGGCCCGTGAAAATCCGGAACGGATCGGCAGTTCCATCGGGAATGCCGTCTGCGGCATCGAGTATGCCCAGAAAGAAAGCGATGTCGTCTACAGCAAAGGCCCACGGTGGGGAAGCCCTTATCTCGCGATTGCGTTTTTCCCCTGCGGTTCCAATGGGCTTCTTTCGATCCGTTTTAACATGAAGGGCCCTGTGCTTACTTTCAGCAACGGCAACACCTCCGGTTCCGATGCGGTCGGGATGGCCTACCGATTGATCCGCAATGGCAAAGCGGATGTGATGATGGCCGGCGGGATTGAGGCGCCTCTGATCCCTTTATGTGTCGGATCGCTGGCGCGCGATGGGTGGCTATCTAAGAACAACGATTCTCCCGGAAAAGCCTCCCGTCCCTTTGACCGTTCAGCCGACGGCATGGTTCTCAGCGAGGGGGCTGGGATTTTGATCCTGGAAAACCTGGAGCACGCCAAAACCCGCAGCGCCCGGATTTATGCGGAAGTCGGTGGCTATTCCAGCGCGAACAGCGCTTTTGATGTGTTTCATCCTGAACCGAATGGAATGGGAATCGTGCGCACCATGAAAATGGCTCTTCAGGAAGCGCAAATACCCTTGACGCAAGTCGACTGGGTGAATGCTCAAGGATTCTCCATCCCCGTTTACGATCAGATGGAAAGCCGCTGCATGCAGGAGGTCTTTGGCCCGATTGGGCATCGCCCCCGCATCAGCGCGATCAGCTCCTGGATCGGCAACCCAATCGGGGCGCTGGGAGGAATCCAGGCGGCTCTCTCAGCTCTGGCGCTGGAGCGCCAGACCTTCCCGCCAACAGACAATTTGGACGACCCGGATCCGGCGTATCCGCTGCATTGGATGAAGCGGCACCCGGAACCAGGTCCCGTGAATGTTGTTGTTCAAAACTCGTACTGCTTCATGGGGAAGAACAGCTCACTCGTTTTCCGGAGGGTGACATGAGTAAGCGTCGTGTGGTCATCACCGGTATCGGCGTGGTTGCCCCCAACGGCATCGGCAAGGACGCTTTCTGGAACGCTCTCGTAAACGGCCAGAATGCCATCGGTCCCATTACCCGTTTTGATGCCAGCTCGTTTTCAACCCGGTTTGGCGGAGAGGTAAAAAACTTCACACCGCATCCGCGCATCCCGGCTGAGCATTTACCGCAGATGGACCGGGCTTATCAACTGGGGGTTACCGCTGCTCTGCAGGCCGTTGAAGATGCCGGGATGGAGCTGGAATGCCTCGATCGGACCCGCGGGGGCGTCTACATGGGGCTTGGAATAGCCGGGTTGGACGGTTATGAGCGCGATTTCCGGCTTCTGAAAGAAGCTGGCCTCCCGGCTGTTCACAAGAACTGGTATCACAGTTGGTTCCCCAGCGCCTGCTCCGGCTACATCTCACTCATTCTTGGGTTCCAGGGAAGCAGCCAAGTCGTTTCCACGGGGTGCTCCTCTTCGCTTGATGCCACAGGAATGGCTTTCCAATCAATTCGCGACGGCTGGGAAGACTTCGCCCTGGCTGGCGGTACAGAAGCGCCGCTGACGCCGGTGTGCCTGAACTCGTTTTGTTCGATGCGCGCTTTATCGACGCGCAACGACGACCCCACCCATGCCAGCCGACCCTTTGATAAGGACCGGGATGGCTTTATTTTGTCGGAAGGGGGCGCGGTGGTTGTTCTAGAGTCGCTGGAACACGCCAAGGCCCGCGGCGCTCCTATCTACGCCGAATTGAAGGGATATGGCACCACGTCCAACGCCTACCACATGACAGCGCCGGATCCCTCCGCTATTCAAACCGCACGGGCCTTCCGGCTGGCGCTGGAGGACGCGGAGGTGCCGAACGAATCCATTGGACTTTTTATGGCGCATGGCAGCTCCACTCCTTTGAACGAAACAGTGGAAACGTTGGCTGTGAAAAAGGCTTTCGGGAATCACGCGCAACGAATGCTTTTGATGAGCATTAAATCCATGATCGGCCATACGCTGGGGTCTGCCGGTATCCTTCAGATCATTTCGGCCGCCCTGTCTTTGGTCCATCAGATGGCGCCACCGACCATTAACTATGAAGCGCAGGACCCCTCCTGTGATCTGGATTGTGTACCGAATCACGCGCGGGAGGTGTCTTTATCCGCCGTCTTGGTAAACTCCGCAGGATTTTCAGGTAAAAACAGCGCTGCCGTTTTAGCAGCCTATAACTAATTGGAGGCTCCCATGCTTGAAACGCTTCAAAAGCAAAAACAAAAAGAAGAGACGGATATCAGCCCAATTCCTCTATACCAGCTGGCCTTGGGATTTGCGGCCACAAAAGTTCTCCTGGTTGCTCAACGCCTTGGATTTTTTGCTGCTCTGGCCAAAGGATCGAGAACAGCAGGGGAGATTGCGAAAGCAAAAAAAATGCCGAGCCACACAACAGAAATGCTTTTAAACGCCTGTGTATCATTGAAACTCTGTGAGAAAAGTGATGGGGCTTACCGGAACACCCCCTTGACTCAGCGGTTTCTTGTCCCGGGCCAGCGTGGATATCTGGGCGATTTCATGGGTCATTTTAACGACCATATGTATCCTGCCTGGATCCATTTGGAAGAGGCGATCAAAACAGGTCACGCTCAAATCCAGCAAGTCATTGGCCAAACCGATGATCACTTTTTCCAAGCTATTGATCGCCAAACCAAAGATCTCGAGAACTTTATGCAAACCATGGAGGAACACAGCCAGCTGGAAGGCGATGCGCTCGCGCATGTTTATGACTTTTCCCCCCATAAAGAACTCCTGGATGTTGCAGGAGGTACCGGGGCTATGTCGGTCGCCATTTTGGAGCGTCACCCTCACCTGCGGGTAACGGTTTTTGATCGGCCCCCCGTGTGCGAGATAGCGGCTCGCAATCTGCAAAAAATAGGCCTTCAAAACTGTGTCCGTTTGGTTGCCGGTGATTTTTTTACCGACCCTTTACCCAAAACAGCGGATGTTCTTCTGCTTTCCGGGATTTTGCACAACTGGGCCCCTGAAAACGCCCGCCGGATCCTCACCCAATGCGCCGAAGCCTGCAAACCAGGCGGCACGCTTCTCATCAGCGAGCAAGTGCTCAACGACGCCAAAACAGAGCCCTTACCGGCGACCTTGTGCTCTCTCAACATGCTCGTGATGCTGGAGGGCGCCCAAGAGTACAGCCGGGCGGAGTTCGAGGCGATGCTTACGGATACGGGTTTTTGCCTGGAAGAGATCCGTCCTACCGGGGCAGGACGACAACTTCTTATTGCGCGTCGAAAGTAGTCTCTGCTATTGAGCCATTTTTCTCCCTTCCCTCGAATGCCTTTAGGGGGGGAGGGAGAACTTTTTCCCCGCTGGAACTCCGGCAATGGACTTTGTACACTCTGTCCACTAATACTGTCTAATTTCCTTTCTTACTGATAAGATAATTATTCATAGGTTTCAGTGATGCTGTTCTGGTTCTCGCCGGTGTTTCTGACGATGCAATTAACTTTTTTTGGTCTGGCTGATTCAGGGGGGCTGATTAACCGCTGCATTTCGTTTCCTTGATTATTTTCGGGCCAAGCTGCATGTTGAATTAAATGCGGGTTATTCAATACGAAAGGATAGACCATCTAATATGAAAAGAGAAGTGTGTCTTGTGTTGGGCTTGTTTATGGGGATCTTGGCATTTTCAACGTGCGCATGGGCCGGCGCTTTCGAAGGACCCGGACTTGGACCGCGTGCCACCAGCATGGGAGGCGCTTTTATCGGCGTTGCAGATGACTGGACAGCACTTTATTGGAATCCAGCCGGACTTGCTCAATTGACTGGCTCAGGCATTAATTCTTCTTTGGAATACCTGCACGCTCGAGCACATGATTCAAACGGTTTAGCCAATCCGGTCCCCCCTTTGGCATCAGCCAACATCCTTCGGGGAGACGCCTTTGTCCAATTGGGAGGAGAACCGGCGCAGTTTAATGCGCTGGATTCTTCATTCGGCGTTCCATTGCCGGCGATCGGTTATTACAAAACCTGGAAAGGCTTTACCGGAGCCATCGGGTCTTATGCCCCTTTAGGGTTTGCCCAAGAAACAAAGGACCAGTCGGTCCCGGGCTATGACGTCACTTTTAAGAGCAGGGGATACATTCTGCACCATAACATAAGTCTTTCGCGGGAAGTCTGGCATGGCGTTTATCTTGGAGCTGGAACGAATCTGATCCAGGCTCATATGGAGCGCTCGGCGGATAAGACCGCTCCGACAGAGAAGTATGCTTCCTCCTCTTCCGCCAACGGGGTCGGAATTCAAGGCGTCTTCGGCATCCTGGCCCGACTGAATGATCGCTTACGGGTTGGGGGTGTTTATCGCACCGGATATGATGTGACCCTTCACGGAAGAGCATCGCTTTCGGATTCCCTGTTCCCGCTCACAATCCCGGGGCTTGGAACGTTTCAAAACGAATTCAGCGATTATCAGCAAGTGCTGCGTGATCCAACCACGTTTGGGGTCGGCCTTTCCTTTAAGCTGCTTCCTACGCTGATGCTGGCCGCTGACTGGCAGCGCACCCAGTGGAGCGCCTCGCGCGTGGACGTCAGTTTTGACACTCCGGGGATGAGCCTTCAAAATCAACGTCTGGACCCCGGCTGGAACTCGACCTCTCGCTATCGCCTCGGCTTAGAGTGGAAACCCGTTAAAGCCTGGGGTGTGCAGCTGGGTTATTTTCGGGATCCCCGGGCGGTCTCTTTTGAGACTCAGAGTTTAACGCAACTGGTTGACGTGGACCTTCGCTACTACACCGCCGGCTTTACCTATCAACGAGGCAGCTGGCGCTGGAGCTTTGGAGAACAGTATGCCGTCGGGTCTGAACAATTGGGAAGCAGAAAACTGCGCAAGGAAGCGACTTCAACCGCTGTCAGCATTGGCTATCTATGGGGATCGTGATACTACTACTTCCAGAACTTAATCTCTATAACCTTCCCGTTCTGCTTGCCGCGATTTTGAACGCGGGGCTTGTCCTTTTTGTCGTATCGATGCATGGAACAGGACAACCGATTCGCCGGGCCTTTGTCGTCTGGAATCTCGCCATATGTATATGGAATCTTGGCTCTTTCGGGGGTTATGGAGCCTCCTCTGAATTGGCCGCAGTTTGGTGGACTCGTCTTTGCGGTTTCGGTATTGTTTGGATTCCTGCCTTATTTTTACATTTGGTGTTGCTACTAAAAGGGCCCCGCACCAAACTCCAGGGCTATTTGCTTCATGGGCTTTATTTGATGGGCTCATTACTTTTGCTATTTTCCTTAACGAGTAAAAACTTTCTTGTCGTAGGTGCCATCCATCGATTCTGGGGATGGGCGCCCGTTGGAGGTTTGGGATCAACTCTCCTCGACTCTGTCATGGCCGTCAGTTCTGTTTATTCGTTAGTTCTTTTGAGGTCCGCCGTACGTCAGTCCTTTGATGTACAACGAAATCAATTGCTGTATGTATTTTGGGGCGCATTGATCGGCTACGTGGGGGGGGGTCTGAATGTTCTGGCTATTCATGGCGTCGAGATTTACCCCTATGGGAACTTTTTCAACATCCTTTACAGCCTGGCCGTGGCCTATGCCATCGTTTCTTACCAGTGGATGGACATCCGGCTGGCGCTCCGGCAGAGCGTGGTGTATGGCTCGCTCGGTACGGCTTTAACGCTGACGTATATCGCCATGGTGTTTATCATCGACAAGCTTCTGGCGGCCAGTTCCAGCAGCAATCCCTGGGGCGCCTGGCTGCTGGCAATGCCTCCAACCGTCCTCGCCACGCCGACACTGAAAAACAAGATCCAGCCCTGGGTGGAGCAGCACCTTTTTTCAGAATGGCAATGGCTCAAACAGAAATTAGAGGATCTGGGGATATTAGTGTGTACGTGCCTGGATCTTCAGAAAATCGGGGAGGCGGTTATTCGCTGCAGTCTGGAAGACCTGCAAGTGGAACACGCTTCTCTTTGGCTGTGGGACCCGGCCCACGAGCGATTGAATTGCGTTGCAACCCAAGGATTGACTTCGGCCATGTCGGGAGACTCTTTTCGTCCGGAGTGGCTGGAGCAAACCGGGCATCGGCCCCTGTTCACGCGGGATCTGGAGTGGCGGTTGAACATTAACCCTGTCGAGAATACCAACTTGTTCCCTTTGCGTGACTGGCTTCTCGCCCATCAAGCCGCCACGTTGGTCCCCGTTCATTTTCAGAATCATTTCCTTGGAGTTTGGCTACTGGGCGCACGCCACGCCAGAGACATGTGGCCGCGTGAAATCACGCAGAAGTTTCAAGCGGTCGCCAACCAGTTGGCGCTGGCGATGAACATGTCAATGATGGTTCAAAAGTTCGAGAAACAACGCGGGTTACTGGAGAAGACGCGCGAGATGGCGGCGATGGGGATTCTGGCGACGGAGTTGGCGCATGAACTGGCCCAACCCCTGACCCGGATTCTGAACGCCGAAGCCGGTTTGCAGCAAACCTTAAAGGGAGAATCGTCGGAGGGCCTGGCGCGAATTGAAAAAGAAACGCTTCGAGCATCCGAAATCCTCGAAAGCTTTACCATGCTTTCTCCACAGATGTCCCTGCAGCGAACAGCCATCCCGGTGGCGGATTTAATCGATGAGGCGATTGATCTCCTTGGGATTCAAGACGACCCGGCTATTCACCTGGTCAAGGAGATCGATCACTCCGCCACCGCTTTCATTCATCGCGGCCAGATTGTGCAGGTGCTGACCAATCTCATCCAGAACGCCCGGCAAGCCATGCCGGACGGAGGGACCCTGACGATCTCCCTGCAGTCCCTCACAAACCTCGTTGAGATTAGTATCATGGATACCGGTGCCGGCATCCCGCCGGAAGCGCGGGATCGTGTTTTTGACGCCTTTTTCACCACCAAGCAGCAGGTCGGCCGCAGAGGGGTCGGCTTGACCCTGAGCCGGGCGATGGTGGAACGTCACGGCGGGACCATCCGCCTGGAAAGCCCTATCACCGCGACAGGGGGCACCCGGGCCCTTGTTCATCTGCCGATAATGCCAATGGAGGAACGCCATGAGACGTGATACCGCGCGAATTTTGATTGTCGATGACGACCGTGAAAATGGGCTTTTTCTCCAGGAACAACTCTCAAATCAAATCGCCAAAGCCCTTTGGATCCTTGACCCCCGTCAAGCCCTTCAGCAGGTCCGCCGGGGGTGTTTTCAGGTCGGTATTCTGGATCTCAAGATGCCGCGCATGGACGGCGTTGAGCTTTTCCAGAGGATTCGCGAAAAAGATCCGGAAATAGGGCTGATCATTTTAACCGCTTATCCTTCGGTGGATACCGCCCTGGCCACCCTGAAAACCGGGGCTTATGATTACGTGAAGAAACCTTACAAGATTGATGACTTGAAAGCCGTGGTCAAACGGTTACTCGAAGAGAAGGGATTTTTTCAGGACAACGAAATTGTCGTTAACCAGCGAATAGGGCAACGGATCAAAGAGTTCCGCCTGCGCCGGAATTGGACCATCACCAAACTGGCCGCCCAAACACAACTCTCCAAAAGTCTGATTTCTCAAATCGAAAACGCCAAGAATTCAGCCTCTCTGCTCAGCCTCTCTAAAATTGCCAGGCGGCTCAATGTCCGGGTCACAGACCTCGTCCAGGATCTATAACCTAAAACGTCATTCCCCGCGGCCACAGGCGGGGAATCCATCATGCCAAGATGCTTGGATCCCCGGCCAGCTACCGCCGGGGATGACGAATAGGTACGGTCTCTACGGTGCGATCACCAGATCGTCAAACTCCGCTGTGGTGCCATCCGTGGTCCAGAGACCGACCTGGCCCGGACGGAGGTCGGTTTTATCTTTCCCCCCCATGACGAGCTGCCCATCCAGGTAAAGCGTATATAAAGACTTACGGAAAAGAAGCCGCAAGGTATGCCAGGTGTAGGGCGAGACGATCGCCCCTTTATTGTCGAGTTGCTTTAATTTGTCCTTCTTAACCCGATACAGCGAACAACCGATATCCTTTGTGTCAATGACCGCAACATGGTAGAGTTCCGGGTTTTGATACCGGTAGACAATTCCCAAAGACTCGCTCCCCGGATTTTCCGTCACCTTAAATTTGACGGTGATGTCGCCATCTTCCAGAAAAAGATCCTTCACCAGAATCAGGGAAAAAGGGTTCCCGGGGCCGGCTTGACCGTTTTGCACCAAAACATGTGGCCGCGAAACCGGGCGGGATTTCCCCTGTACGCTCCAGCAGGCCGTGGAAACCCGTGTCAAATTCGGGAGAGAGAATCCTTTCGGCAATTGGTTGGGGATGTCTTTATCGAAATTAAAAACAGCCTGCGGCGCACCGGCGGCTGGCTCAGCATCCGGATCGATGGGGGGCGCCGCGTAAGCGGGCTTGCTGAACAGAAAAATAACTCCAAGCCAGAGGGTCATGGTCCTAGCGCGTTTCATTAGAAGGCCTCCGAAAAAGAAAAAAGAATGGCGCCCCAGCCGCAATCATCCCAATCCCTGCCAGGGCGGCTCGCCAATCCTGTTGGAACTCATGAAAAACCATCCAGCCTACGATGAGAATGAACGCGATTGGAAGAACCGGGTATCCCCACGCCTTATAGGGTCTCGGTAAATCGGGCTTCAAGCGGCGCAGAACGAATAAGGCGCTCACGGTCAGAGCATTGATCAGGAGGCTGGGGACTGTCACGTAATCGTCCAGTAAACGGTAAAAGTGGGTATGGTCCACCCCGCCCCAAAGCGCCAGAAGAGCGCCCCAGAGCGTCACCAGCACGATGGAATCGCCAGGGGTTCGAAACCGGGGGTGGATCCGGCTGAATCGATGGAAAAAATAACCCTCCTGGGCCATGGCGAACGGAATCCGCGGCGCGGTCAAAAGGGTGGCGTTCAAACACCCGAGAACTGAAAAGGCGATGAAAAACGAAACAAAGCGCGCCGCGTTCGGGCTGAACATTCTTTCAGAGGCTGACCTGGCGATCGCGATGACCCCCTGCATTTCCGTCACCGGCATCGCGTAGAGATAGACCACGTTCAGCAAAAGATACAACGACGCGGTCAGCAGCACCCCGGCGATGAGAGAGAGCGGGATGGTGCGCTCAGGCCGTTTCACTTCTCCCCCCACATAGACGGTCGCATTCCACCCGCTGTAGGCATACATGATGGGGATGAGCGCCATAGCGATTCCCGCCAGCCATCCAGTGGGGTGGGTCGTCAGGAGGGGCAAGGCATTGGAGAGGTGGCCGGACCCAAAGAACGCCCCGGCCAGGGCAAACCCGATAATCGCGACCATTTTCAGAAAGGTGATGGCATCGACAACAGCGGCACCGACCTGGACTCCTAAATAATTCAGCGCGCCGAAGATGAGTATCAAGCTGATGGCACA
Source organism: Elusimicrobiota bacterium (assembly GCA_041660185.1). NCBI lineage: Bacteria > Pseudomonadati > Elusimicrobiota > Elusimicrobiota bacterium. Next base: position 70,252 of record JBAZWU010000003.1, read on the forward strand.
GCCTTGAACGTGGAGGGGATTTGTCAGCCCGATATATTTGGTAAAACCGACCGCCAAAATCGCTACGGTGCCCGATTGGGTGATTAAAACCGCTGCCCATCCATAGAGAAAACCCCAGAAGGGGCCGTACGCTTCCCGCAGGAATACGTAATTCCCCCCGGCCCGGGGATAAGCGGCCCCGAGTTCGGCGTAGGAAAGCGCCCCGCTGATGGCGAGGAAAGCCCCCAGGATCCAGGCCAGAATCATGACCCCTGAGGAAGGCAAAAGCGAAGCGATACGGCCAGGGGTCGTGAAAATCCCAACCCCGATCATGTTGCCGACGACCAGCATGGTGCAGGAAAAAAGCCCGAGGGCTCGTTTTAGGCTGTTGGGTTCGGTCATGCCCCGTAACCTGAAATTAACATTGGGTTCATAACACCGTAACGTACCAGGGCTAACCTATGACCAGGAGGATTTTATGGACTTCCTGGCACTCAATGGTTTGTGGATTGGTCTGGGGCTTGTCGTCGCTGGATTTGCCCGCGCCAAAACACTCGCCCACTTGCGATAAACGCGAGGCTGCCCCTCACCTGCCCTCAACGTTATGGCTTCGTTGGTTGGACTGTAAACTCGCTGGTCGCTAAAACCTCATCCACTTCGTTCGTAATGTCCACTTTCCAGGAACCCGGCCATATGCTCTTGCTGCTCCACGTGCGAACCGCCGAGTAATTCACGTCCAGTGCCACCTCAGCTTCCTTTTCCCCGTCGGCATACCAGACATGTTTAATCTTGAGAGGCGCATGCTCCGTCATCACTTTGGTCCAGCAATACACGCGCGGAACCGATTCTTCAAAGGTTTTGGCTTCCCCGAGAAGCTCCCGGTTTTCGATGGCTGTTCCTACGGCGACTTTCTCAATTTGAACGGATTTAGCGTTTAAAACAGGCTTCGCATCGGTTTCTGCGGCCACACGACCCTCTCCCAGCGACAATGCTAAAAAGGCGGCTCCGATCAAGACCTGGACTTTTTTCATGATCCCCCCTGATTCGATATGAGTATCCCAACCGTCAACGACTATTTCTTCAGCGGAAGTTCTTCCTGCTTTTCGTCGTCTTCGTCTTCTTTGGCGAGAGGCGCGATGGCGGCCAGCTTGTCGTCTTGCTCCTGGCGGAGCAGACGAACCCCCTGCACATTGCGCCCGATGATCGAAATGTCCTTGGCCGGCATGCGGATGCTCATGCCTTTGGAGGTCATCAGCATGATGTCTTCGCCGTTGTTGGCTTTGACCAGGCCGACGACTTTCCCGTTGCGCTCGTTCGTCTTCATGTTGATGACACCCTTGCCGCCGCGGGATTGCAGACGGTACTCGCCGATCTCCGTGCGTTTGCCGTAGCCGTTTTCGGTGGCGGTTAAAAACACGTCCTTCGGCCCTACGGCTTCCATGCCGACAACCAAATCTTTCCCCTTCAGCCGGATGCCACGCACCCCCCGACCGGCCCGGCCGATGGGACGAACCTCATCTTCCTTGAACCGGATCGCCAGACCGTCGCGCGTCCCGATCACAATCTGAGACTTGCCGTCTGTGTGCTTCACGGCAATGAGACTGTCCCCGTCTTCCAGCTTGATGGCGATGATGCCGCCGCGGCGCGGGTTCGCGAATTCAGCGAGGACGGTTTTTTTAATCGCTCCCATCTGGGTGCACATCAACAGATTGGTTTCCTTGCCTTTCTCTTCCACAAAGGTGCGCACCGGGATGGCGGCGGTGATTTTCTCATCCTGCGCCGAGAGCTGGACAAAATTGACGATCGCCTTCCCCTTGGCCGCGCGGCCGGCTTCGGGGATCTCGAAGACGCGTGTCCAGTACACGCGCCCCTTGTTCGTGAAGAGCAGGAGATAAGCGTGCGTGCTGGTGACAAAAAGCTCCTCGGCGAAATCCTCTTCGCGCGTGGTCATACCGGTCGCGCCCTTGCCGCCGCGGCGCTGGGCACGATAGGCCGTCACGGGAAGCCGCTTGATATAGCCGGCATGCGAAATGGTGACGACGACATCTTCCTCTACGACGAGATCTTCGATGTCGAACTCCTGGGCAGCGCTGGTAATCTTGGTGCGGCGCTCATCGCCATATTTTTCCTTGAGCTGCTGGAGCTCTTCCTCAATAATGCTAAGGACCTTGCGAGAATCGATCAGAATGCCTTTCAGCCGCGCAATGGTTTTCAGCAACTCTTCGTATTCATCTTCGATCTTTTTGCGTTCCAGGCCCGTGAGTTGCTGCAAACGCATGTCCAGAATCGCCTGGGCCTGAAGACGGCTGAGTTTAAAGTTTTCGATCAAGCGTTGGCGAGCCGTATCCGTATCCTTGGACTCCCGGATCGTTTTGATGATCCGGTCCAAATGATCCAACGCAATTTTCAGGCCTTCCAGGATATGCGCGCGGGCCTCTGCCTTGGCCAGTTCATAGCGTGTACGCCGGATCACGATTTCGCGCCGGTACTCGACATAATGGCGCAGGACTTCTTTTATCGGAAGAACTTTGGGCTTGCCGTTGACGAGCGCCAGCATGATCACGCCGAAAGACGTTTCCAGGGAGGTGTGCTTGAACAACTGGTTTAAAACGATCTGGGCGTTGCCTTCTCGTTTGATTTCGATGACGACCCGGATGCCGTCGCGGTCAGATTCATCGCGGATGTCGGAAATGTCCTCAATCCTTTTATCGCGCACCAGCCCCGCAATGGTCTCCAGCAGCGTCGTCTTATTGACCTGATAGGGGATCTCATTAACGATAATCGCCTGGCGGCCACCGCGAATATCCTCGATCTCGGTTTTGGCGCGGATGGTTACGGAACCGCGTCCGGTTTCAAAATAATCCTTGATGCCCTGACGGCCCATAATGAAACCGGCGGTCGGGAAATCCGGGCCTTTCATGATTTTCAGGATCTCCGGGGTCGTAATCTCGGGGTTTCCAATATAGGCGCTGATGGCGTCGCAGACTTCGTTCAAGTTGTGCGGCGGGATGTTCGTCGCCATGCCGACCGCGATTCCGGAGGAGCCGTTGACCAGCAGGTTCGGCAGTTTGGCTGGCAGAATAGACGGTTCAGTCATGGAGCCGTCATAGTTCGGAACGAAGGCGACGGTGTCCTTGTCAATATCGCCCAGGAGCTCGTCGGCGATGGCACCCAGCCGTACCTCGGTATACCGCATGGCCGCCGGGGGATCGCCGTCAACGCTGCCAAAGTTGCCCTGCCCGTTCACCAGGGGATATCGCAGGCTGAAATCCTGGACCATGCGCACCATGGCGTCGTAGACGGAGAGGTCGCCATGCGGATGGTATTTACCCAACACATCACCGACGACGCGAGCGCTCTTCTTGAAGGCGGAACGGTGCGTCAGCCCCATCTCGCGCATGGCAAACAGAATCCGGCGATGAACCGGTTTCAAGCCGTCACGCACATCCGGCAGCGCGCGCCCGACGATTACGCTCATCGCGTAATCGATATAGGACGTCTTCATCTCGTCTTCGATATTGCGGGGAAGGACGCGATCGCTGGGTTGTTCGGTCGGTAAAGTCGGCTCAGCCATTTAAATATCCAAATTCCTGACTTCGAGGGCGTGGCTTTCGATAAAAAGCCGCCGCGGCTCCACGCGGTCGCCCATCAACGTATTAAAGACCTGGTCCGCGCTGACTGCATCCTCCAGCTTCACTTGCAGGAGCCGGCGTTTTTTTGGATCCATCGTCGTTTCCCAAAGTTGAGTGGGGTTCATTTCGCCGAGACCTTTGTAGCGCTGGATGTAAGCGCCCTTGCGCCCAAAATCCTTGATGGCGGCCAGGAGCTCCCGCACATCGATCAGCTCGCGGACGTCCCCTTCGGAAATAATCCGGTAAATGGGTTTGCGCTCATCTTCTTTCCCGCCCGGGGCTGACGCTACCTCAAAACCGGCCTGGGTTAACTTATCGACCAGTTGGTCGATCTTCGGCAACTCCCATAAATCTTTGACTTCGGGCCCCATCTCTTCTTCGATTTCGCCGGCGCTCGTTACTTCTTCGCCCGCGGCCTTCATCTCTTGCTCTACTTTTTCCTTGCGGGCATTCAGATACGCTCCCTTAAATTGTTTCCATTCCTTCTCCGTCCAGATGTAGCGGGGGCCGTCCTCTTGATCAATCCGGTAAAGCGGCATCTTGTCCTTATTCTTGAATTCGAAATAATTCGCCAGGCCCAGCCCCTTTTTCGAGAGCTTGCGGAGCAGCGCTTCAAGGTCGGTCAGCCATTTGAGCGCCTGCTTCAACTGGGTAGTTTCGATTTTTTTGACGACCTTGCCCTTGTTGAGCGTATAGAGCTCCACGTGCTCCAGGCCTTCGCCGAGGAGCCATTGATCGAGCGCCTCGTCGGCATCCAAATACATCTCTTTCTTGTCTTTCTTAATCTTGAAGAGCGGCGGCTGGGCGATATAAATGTAGCCCTCTTTGATGAGCAGCGTCATCTGCCGGAAAAAGAAGGTCAGGAGCAGCGTGCGGATATGCGCGCCATCCACGTCGGCATCGGTCATGATGATGATTTTCTTGTAGCGCGCCTTCTCCAGTTTAAAATCCTCTTCTCCCACGCCGGTGCCGATGGCCGTGATCATGGTCCGGATTTCCTCATTGGAGAGGACCTTCGTTAGACGGGATTTTTCCACATTGATGATTTTCCCGCGCAACGGCAAAATGGCTTGAAAACTGCGGTCGCGGCCCTGCTTGGCGCTGCCGCCGGCTGAATCGCCCTCCACAATGTAGAGTTCGGTACGTTCCGGGTCCCGGTCCGAGCAGTCGGCGAGCTTGCCGGGCAGCGAAGCCGAATCCAACGCTCCCTTGCGGCGGGTGAGTTCGCGCGCTTTCCGCGCCGCTTCCCGCGCTTCCGCCGCCACAATAATTTTCTCACAAATCTTCGACACGATCGGGGGATGCTCCTCAAAAAAGGCGGTCAGGGCGTCTCCGGCGATCGATTTCACGATCCCTTCCACCTCGCTGTTGCCTAGCTTCGTTTTGGTTTGACCTTCAAACTGTGGATTCGGCACTTTAACGGAGAGTACCGTAGATAGCCCTTCGCGGGCATCGTCGCCCGAAATCGTGATGGGGCGGCCCTTTAAGAGGTCGTTCTTTCGAAGGTAATCGTTGAGGACGCGGGTCAGAGCACTGCGGAAACCCGTCAGGTGGGTGCCGCCGTGTATGGTGTTGATATTGTTGACGAAGGAAAAGAGTTGCTCGTTGTAGCTGTCGTTGTACTGGATGGCGACTTCCACGTAAACGCCTTCCCTTTCCTTTTTGAAATAAATGGGTTCCGGGTAAAGAACCGACTTATTCGCGTTAAGGAATTTGACGAAGGAAATAATGCCGCCTTCGTAGTGAAAGGTGTGCTCTTTATCTTCGCGCTCGTCGATCAGTGTAATGCGGGTGCCCTGGTTGAGGAAGGCCAGTTCGCGCAGCCGGTTGGAGAGGGTGTCAAACGAATATTGAGCCTCTGTAAATATCTTCGGATCCGGCTTGAAACTAACTTTGGTGCCGTGGTCGTCGGTCTTGCCTTTAACCGTCACGGTACCCGCCGGGATACCCCGCTGATACCGCTGGACGTAAATCTTACCGTCCCGGTAAACTTCCACCTCGAGCCACTCCGACAGGGCGTTTACAACGGAGATGCCGACGCCGTGAAGACCTCCGGAGTAGTTGTAGGACTTCTTGTCGAACTTGCCGCCGGCGTGCAGAACCGTCATCACGACTTCCAGCGCGGGTTTATTTTTCAGCTTGGGGTCTTTAACATCTTTCATCGGGTCAACGGGAATCCCGCGCCCATCATCCAAAACCGTCACGGAATTGTCGGGATGAATGGTGACATCGACGGACTTGGCGTACCCCGCCAGCACTTCGTCGATGGAGTTGTCGACGACTTCGTAGACCAGATGGTGAAGACCCGACGGGCCTGTGGAGCCGATGTACATGCTCGGCCGCTGGCGGACCGCTTCGAGGCCCTCCAGAACGGTGATTTTCGAGGAATCGTAGGTTTCCATGGTCTTAGTTGTCATCCGACATCATCCTTACCGAAATATCGCGTAAAAAGGCTTTTTGAAAATACCGGTTGAGTCGTCGGACGAGCTCGCGTCGGCGCAGGTTGATTTCCTGCATGGCGGGGGAGGACTTCACCTCAACAATTAACGAAAAATTATCCAGCGCCACAATGCGCGCTTGCCCGTCCCATCCGCCCATTTCAGCCTGCCAGGCCTTTTCTAACAGGGGGAGGTGATTCGAGAGACCTTTCTCCCGGCAAAACGACCGTACTTCCTGCTGGATAGGGCTTAAAGCCATTCCGTTAAGCCCGCATCGGCATGATGACCGACAGGGCCTGGTCATCCCCCACGGGACGTATCACGCCTGGATTGAGCGAACTCGAGAACTCCAACAAGGCTTCCCCTGTATCAATATTTTTCAACACATCCAGAACAAAACTTGGATTAAAAGAAATCTCTAAGTTTTTCCCCGAGAAATCAACCGGTAATTCATCTTCTACTTCCACGCGTCCCTGCGCCGATCCCAGCGCGCGCAAACGCCCTTTTTCCAAAACAAAACGCACCGCCCCTCCACGGTCGCCGGAACCGAGGGCCGCGCGCTGCGTCATAGTCAACAGACTTTTTGTTGGAACTTGAACTTTGACATCAGAACTTTTCGGGATGACTTGCTCGTAATTAGGGAAGTGCCCCTCAATCAGCCGTGAGATAATGACTGTCTCTCCTAGCTTAAAAGCGACCTGGTTCTCCGTAATACTGAGTTGGACCTGGGTTGTCCCTGAATCCCCTGAAGCCAGCAACCGTTCTACCTCGCGAATTGCTTTGGATGGAATAATCGCTGAAATGGACATCTTTTTATCCGCTACCACACGGGCGATATAGGCAAGCCGTCTTCCATCCGTCGCCACCATGCGGGCGATGCCTTTATCAAGAATAAAATAAATACCATTCAAAATATAACGGGTCTCATCCGTTGAGACTGAGTAGGCTGTCTTCCTAATCATCTCTTGCACCGTTTTAGCTTCCATGGAAACTGAATTATCTTCAGGGAACTCGGGTAAGACGGGAAAGTCTTCCTTGGGTAAACCTAATAACACACACCGCGTTTTCCCACTTCGGATTTCCATGCGCGTTGCTTCTTGTGTCACAATGCGTATTTCTTCGCTATCTTGAAGGGTCCGAATAAAATCACTAAATGTTTTGGCTGGGATGGTTAAAGAACCTTCCTGGACGACTTCCGCTTTAATAACACACCGAACGCCTACTTCTAAATCCGTAGCCGCTAATTTTAATTGGGTTGTTTTTGTTTCCAGGAGAATATTACTCAATACAGGCAACGTACTTTTGGAAGATACGGCGGATTGAACAATCTGAATGCCTTTGAGGAGTTCGGGTTTAGAACAAACGATTTGCATGAGTTTTACACAGTCCTATCTGTTATCACTCTATTGTAATAAATACGTAGCCGTAGTCGTAGTAGTCTGTATAGTAAGGATAAGAGATTTTAGAATTTTAAAAAGCATTTAACTCAACGTTTTTAAGAGGAATGATTAAGAAGAACATCCTCTGGATAATTGGTGATAGTTATCCCCGTTACTCACAAGGGAGGAACTTGTCCACACCTTCAGGGAGTTATCCCTGCTTTGTGCCCCAACGAATCTCTTGAATAATTTTATTGATTAAGGCCGCAAAGAAGGGATCAGTTCCCAGGCGGTTTTTCACTTTATTAGTCGCATGCATGACCGTGGTATGGTCTTTGCCGCCAAACGCATCGCCGATTTGGGTGGTCGACATGTCCGTGAGCGTTCGGGTCAGGTACATCGCGATTTGCCGCGGAAAAGCGATCGCATCTGTGCGGCGCTTGGATTTCATGTCATGCACGTCCAGATGGTAATGCTTCGCGACCACGTCCTGGATCTTTTCAAGTGATACCGGTGACGCCGCTTCTTCTTTAGCCAGCACGTCTCGCAGGGTTTCTTTGGCGGAATCAACGGTCAGCGGCACCCCGGTCAAAGACGCATGGGCCACAACACGAATCAGCGATCCCTCCAGCTCGCGGATATTAGTTCGCACATGGCTGGCGAGGAACAAAATAACATCATCCGGAACAAAAAGGTGTTCCCCTTCAGCTTTTTCACGCAAAATGGCGATGCGGGTCTCCAACTCCGGCGCCTGAACATCCGCCACCACCCCCCATTCAAAACGAGTGATTAGGCGTTCCTGAAGGGTCGGAATTTCTTTCGGCGGACGGTCGCTGGAAATGACGATCTGCTTGCGGGAGTCGTAAAGCGTATTAAAGGTGTAGAAGAATTCTTCTTGCGAGCTTTCCTTGTTCACGAGAAACTGGATGTCATCGATGAGCAAACAGTCCAGATTCCTATACTTCTGCCGGAATTGATTCATCCTCTCAAATCGTAGCGAATCGATAAATTCATTGATGAATTTCTCGGACGTTGTATAGAGAACTCGCGCCCGCGGGTTGATCTTCAAAACATGATGCCCGATCGCGTGCATGAGGTGGGTTTTCCCAAGACCAACCCCGCCGTATAAGAAGAGAGGGTTGTAGGCTTTCCCAGGGTCTTTAGACACCGCTTGGGAAGCGGCTTGCGCAAAACGATTGGAATGCCCAACGACAAAAGACTCAAAGGTATAACGTGAATTCAGATAAGACTCAATCGGAGGAGTCACCGGAGCGGCTGCGGGAGTCAGCGGAATAAACGAGGGACCGGGATTGGATGGGGAGTCGTGATCTTCGGTCGAGCGAAGCACCTGGAAGCTCAGCGTGACCGGATCGCTGGACCGTTCTTTTAAAAGGGATTCAATACGGTTCTGGTAGTGGTCGCGAAGCCAATCTGCGAAAAAGGCGTTGGGGACCTGGAGGACTAAACGGTTCCCGTCCAAGGAGAGTGCTTTAATCGGTTTTAACCAGAGATCAAACGACTCGCTATTCATCTCCGGCCGCAAAACAGACAAAACGTCGTCCCACAAGCTCTCAACGACACTGTGCATGCTTCGTCACTCCATTGGGAAAAACGGGGAAAGATTAGTCTGAGAAACGTTCGGTATTGTAGACGTTGTCAGGAGCGATGTCAAATCCATTTTCTCGACGGAAAATTGCCCATTTCTCGGAGAGCCGGACATAATCCTCCAACTCCAAAGTTTCCGCGCGTTTCCCGGGATCCACACTTTGTTGCTTGAGCCAGTTTTCCACCGCTTTTTTGGCGAGGCCGCTGTGATACGAAAGGCTGTTGCCCAGCGTCTTTCGCCGGTGCGCGAAGGCGCCGTGCGCCAGATCGAAAAAAGAGGGGATCGTTTCCGGTGGCACGTCCGGGCGCACCTTCCGGCGCAGGCGGATCACCGCGGATTGGACTTTCGGAGGCGGCCGGAAAGCCCCGGGTTTCACATTTAGGATCAGTTCGACTTTGGCAAACAGCTGGACCGCCAACGACAAAATTCCAAAGCTCCGGGAACCCGGGCCGCTCCGCATGCGATCGGCTACCTCTCTTTGGATGAGGAAGACCCCCGTATCCCAGGCAGGCCAGGTCAAAATCTTCTCAAAGATAGGAGACGTGATGGAATAAGGAAGGTTGCCAAGAATTTTCATAGGTTGGCGGGCGTCGTCCCGGGGGAACAGACTGGAGAGATCCACCCGCAAAAAATCGCCGGGGATAATCGTCACATGGACGTTATCCTGAAAGCGATGCTGGAGATCACGCGCGAGGGTTTTGTCCAGCTCAACGACTACCAGCGTCCCGACCCTCGGAACCAGCGCCTCCGTCAGGATTCCTTTGCCGGGGCCTATTTCGAGCGCCGTGGTGTTCGGAGTCAATTCAGCGGCAGCGAGAATGGTTTTGATGACATTCGGATCGCGTAAAAAATGTTGACCCAGGGGAGGACGATGCGTCATTGGCTGTAACGAGCGGCCAGAATAATCGCTTCGATCATGGGCCGGGCATCCGCGCGATTTTTCCCCGCGATATCAAAGGCGGTGCCATGACCTGGTGAGGTCCTTATAAAAGGAAGGCCCAGCGTGATGTTGACCAACCGGTCCGGCGCGTAAAGTTTCAAGGGGATCATCCCCTGGTCGTGATAAGCGGCCAGGACCAAATCATACGTACCCTTAGCCATGTCCCGGAAGACGCTGTCTGCGGAGAGCGGTCCTGTGACGAGAATACCTTCCCGCGCCAGGGCCCGCAAAGCCGGCCGGAGCGTTTTCATTTCATCTTTTCCGATTAATCCCCCGTCGCCGGCATGAGGGTTCACGCCGCAGGCAACGAGGCGTGGATGCTTCTTTTTCAGAATCCGTCGGATAAAGTCGAACCCCAACCGCGCGGATTCGCGCACCCTCGCAGCGGTCAAACAGCATGAAACGTCCTGCAAAGGGATATGTCGGGTCATTAGAATCGTCCGGAGAGGTCCGGCAACCATCAACATGGCTACGGGTTTGGAGCCGACTTGCACGGCCAGCCACTCGGTATGTCCAGGAAAACCGAGACCGGCTGAATCAAAGGATTCCTTGGAAACCGGAGCGGTGACCAGGGCTTCCGCCTGTCCGGCCATTAAGAGTGTCGTGGCCTGGGTTAGCGAATCAATAGCCGATCGGCCCGCTTCGGCAGAAGGGTGTCCCAGGCGAAGGCGTTTGTTCAGGCCTGGAACGGCCAGCATGGGCGCGCGGGGAAGCGGCTGCCGGTGAAGCGTCAGGGCCAACGGGTCCCCGACCACCAGAGGCGTGCAGCAGGCGTGCACCCGTTCATCCTGCAGGGCTTTTGAAACAATCTCCGGTCCGATGCCGGCCGGATCACCCAGCGCGATAACAATGCGAGGCTTCATAGAAGAATGGTGGAGCGCGGCGAGATCCGGTTACTCGAAGTTGTTGACCTTGATCTCCGCTTTGGAGCGTAGTTCTTTAACGTAGCTTTCCAGGCGTTTGGCCGCCCGTTGCTGGAAGAGATATTCACGCAGATCGTCTTTGAGTTCGTCGAAATTGGGTTTACGAGAAGCCTTTTTCTCATCGACGAGAATCAAGTGATAGCCGAAGTCCGTCTCAACAATATCCGATGTCTGGCCGACGGCCAGGCCGAAGGCTGCTTTTTCAAAGGGAGGCACCATTTCATTTCGCGAAAAATAACCCAGGTCCCCTCCACGCTCTTTGGATTGAGGATCTTCGGAGTATTTTTTGGAGAGTTCCGAGAAATCAGCGCCTTTCTTTAGTTGGCTCTGAATGTCCTTGATCGTTTTCTGGGCTTCGTCGCGCTGGCTCTTGGACGAACCCGCCGACGTCCGAATCAGAATATGGCGGGCCCGGACGCGCTCGCCAAAGCGGCGCTGAACGCTCTGGGCCAACGATTTGAGCTCATCAATTTCGCTCGGGGTATGGCTGCCCGGGATCGGCTTGTCCTGCAGGATCGCCTGGAGGGTGTCATAAAGATCCTTCACGTCGGTGTCCGATGGAGGCGGTACCTTGGCTTTGACTTCCTGATCAATGAGTTTGATGGTGGAGAGCTGGTCCTGAAGATGGCCGCGAAACTCCTCGTTGTTCATCCCGGCCTTCTGCATCTCCTGCTTGAATTCTTCTTCGGTGGCAAAGCGGCCTCGGACCTTCTTAACCCCGTCGTCGATTTCCAACTGGCTGATCCGGATCGATTTCTTTTTCGCTTCCTGGGTGAGGAGCCGGTCTTCAATCATCTGGTCCAGGACGCGTTTCTTGATATCCGCCACATGCTCCGGCGTCTGCTCGCTGGCCGGAGCCATTTTCTTGAATTGGTCCAGAATGGGCGTGGCATTTTTTTCAAATTCAGATAAAAGAATGGCTTGCCCGTTGATGGTCGCCAGAGTACGGTCCAGGACCTTGGCCTGCGCTGGCAGGAGCAATAGCGTCCCCATCCCAGAGGCTGCCACCAATGACGTCATTCCCCGCAGCCACTGGCGGCCCCGTCCACCCGTGGAGTTCTCTATCGTCGGGGCCGTCCCGACCATCGAGCACTTCGACAGACGGACGGGACGGGGAATCCAAGCATAGATCCCCGACAGAGTCACTCGGGGATGACGGCTTAAGAGAGAAGACGCGTAAAATTTCTTGTTCATGGTTGTGGGGGCTCCTGTGGGGCGGCCGAAGCCGAAAGCGGTTCCAGCGAGGCGAGAGCCTTCTCGTCTATTGTGACGCCGAGCGCTTCCTTCTTTTTCGTCACCCATTGGTCGAATTTCTCGCGTTCTAATCGAGCGCGAATGCCTTCCTTGACGGATTCGTAGGACTGGGGCGGCAATTGCGCCTGCCCTAGTTTTTTAATGATATGAAATCCAAACGGGGTCTTCACGGCTCCGGAGACCTCCCCGACTTTCAGGCGAAAAGCCACATCCTCAAATTCCGGCATCAGGGCGCCATGCCGCAACGGCGAGAGTTTCCCCCCACGTGAGGCCGTGGCCGGATCTTTGGACATCTCGCGGGCAACTTTCTCAAAAGGTTCATTGGCCCTCAGCCGGGCCAGGACTTCCAGGGTTTCCGGTTCCGAGCTCACGAGGATATGGCTGACGCGAATCTCTTCAGGCTTGTCGTAATCGTTCTTGCGATCTTCGTAATAGCGCCGGGTTTCCGCATCGGTGACCGCCAGATCCCCTGAACGCAGCTGGCGGGAATAGCTGCTGGCGAGCAAATCCTCTTCGTATTCCTTCCGCCGCAGCTTCAGAAAGCGGTCGAACCGGCGGAGCGCGTCCCGATAAGCGCTGTTTTTCGCGAGTCCCGCCCGGCGCGCCTCCGCGACCAATACTTTTTCCCGAATCAACAACTGGATAAACTGCCGCCGGCCTTCGGCGGAAACAAGGTATTGCTGGTACTCGGCAGGTGTGGCCTGCATGCGGAATTCGGCTTCGCTTTTGGTGATGGAAGTCCCGGCCAGCCGCGCGATCACCGGATCCTGGGAATTCCGGCAGGCCAGAAGCCCTCCTCCGGCTGAAATCAGAGCGGATAAAACGAGAAATTTTCGAGGGATCATAAACATAAACCCCACGCTGACGTGGGGTTCGATCGGACTATACCAAATTCAATAGAGGCAGCCAAATCAGGCAAATTTGATAGTTAATCCCGCTAGCGGTTGAATCGCTTCAGCCGGTTGGGGGTATCAGTTGTTTGCGGGCAAAACGGATTGCTTCACGCAGCTTCTTTTCCAGAAGCCGGCGAGGAGGGAGATCTGTCAGATATTGGGCTACCTGGATTCCGCAGCGGTCCAGCTGAAGCAGTTCGATTTGTTCGTTTGATTTCCCCGCACAGAGAATGAGCCCCAGGGGCGACTCTTCGCCGGGTTTTCTTTCATTCCGATCCAACCAGCGCAGATATAATTCCATCTGACCTTTGTATTCGGGCCGAAATTTACCGAGCTTTAGCTCCACCGCAACCAGGCGTTTAAGTCCGCGGTGGTAGAACAGCAAATCCAAATAGAAATCATCGGGGCCGACGCTGATTCTTTTCTGACGCGCGACAAACGTAAACCCACCCCCGAGCTCGAGGACGAAAGCTTCCATCTCACGCAAAATCGCGGCTTCAAGATCTTTCTCTTGATAAGCACCTTTGAGGTTAAGAAAGTCCAGCAGGTACGGATCTCGGAAGATCAGGCTTGGTGTTAGACGATCTTCTGTTCGAAGGGTCCGTATTTCTTGTTTGATAACCCGCGCTGATTTTCGAGACAAAGCCGTACGCTCAAACAGCATGGAACCAATTTTGGCCCGCAGGACCCTTATGCTCCATCTCTCAACACGACACATTTCTGCATAGAAATCTCTTTGAAGACGATCTTTCAGTGAAATCAATTCCACAAAGTGGCTCCATCCTAATTGTCGCGATAGCGCCACAATGATTTTCCCATCCGGGAACCGCTCTGCAAATAGAAGAAACCGCGCCAGATTCCTTTCGCCGAATCCGGCGACCAATATCCCAGTAAAGCAACGTTAATCCTGCGTTGACTGTTTGAGCGACTTGCGTCTTAGTGGTTTCGATCAGAAGCCGGATATCTCCAAGCAAATGATCCTGATGATGGGGCAACGGGGATAAGGGATTCACAGGTTTCTATCTCTTAGAGGGCGAATGGGGAGAAATATTCACCCATCAACAGAAAAAGCGATCTGATCCCGATTGGGCCAGTATTTATTTGTCCAGGCGGGCGAAGAGATCCTTCAGGTAATGAACAGGGCCGTTGGATTCATAGGCCACCGGCTGGGCCTGGAGGGTAAAAGGCGGACCGGGGCGGAAGCGGATGTTGGAGCGCTCCTGCGCCAGCTGGAGGAGCGTATTCGGTTCCACCGGAGTGTTTTGCAGGAATTGAATATCGAGTGAGGAGGGCTTCTGAATGACCGCGGCCACGCCAAGGTCCCGGGCCGTCAGGCGCAGGGCAGATACTTCCAGGAGCATCTCGGCTTCCAGAGGCGGCGGGCCGAAGCGGTCTTCCAGTTCGGCTTTGACCGCTTCTAGAGCCGCCGAGGTTTCCGCGGAGACCAGCTTTTTATAAAAGAGGATACGCAGTTCTTCGCTGGGCATGTACTCATGAGGCAAGAAAGCGTGAACCGCCAGATCCAGATTCGGGAAACGGGCGGCGGAGGGAGCGGGTTCTCCTTTGAGCCGGGCGATCTCCTCCTGCAGCATCTGTGAATAAAGATCGAGTCCGACCGCAGCGATGAATCCGTGCTGCTGCTGGCCCAGAAGATTCCCGGCTCCGCGGATTTCCATATCCCGCATAGCCAGGCGATAACCGCTGCCAAGCTCCGTGAATTCCCGCAGGGCTTCCAGGCGCGCCCGGGCATCCGCGGTCAGCGGCACGGATGGGGAATAGAAAAGGTAGCAGTACGCTTTCTGCCGGTCGCGTCCGACGCGTCCACGCAGCTGATAGAGCTGCGCCAGGCCGAACTCTTCCGCTTCCTCCACGATCAGCGTGTTGACTGTCGGGATGTCGATGCCGGATTCGATGATGCTGGTCGCTAAGAGGATCTCGTGGCGGCGGTGCAGGAATTCCCACATGACTTTTTCGATCAATGGGCCGCTCATCTGCCCGTGGACTACCCCGATGGAGACCCCCGGCAGAAGTTGCTGTAGGAAGTGGAGCCGCGTGTTCAAGGACTGTACGCGGTTGTGGACGTAAAAGACCTGACCGTTCCGGTCGAGTTCCTTTTGGATCGCTTCCTTGATAACCGAATCTTCGTACGGGCCGACGAACGTGGAGATCGGCAGACGGCCGGTCGGCGGCGTCTCGATTATGGAGAGCTCGCGCATCCCCGAGAGCGCGAAAGACAGCGTGCGCGGGATGGGGGTGGCGGTCATGGTCAGCACATCCAGATGCGCGCGCATCTTTTTGAGCTGTTCCTTGTGCTTGACGCCAAAGCGGTGCTCTTCGTCGATGATCAAGAGGCCCAGATCCTTGAAGACCACGTCCTTTTGAAAGAGACGGTGTGTTCCGATAACGATGTCAAGGGTGCCGTTGGCCATGCCGAGGAGCGTTTCCTTTTCTTCCTGGGCGGTCTGGAAGCGTGAAAGCATGCCGATGCGCGCCGGGTAATCCGCGAAGCGTTCCTGAAAGGTCCGGAAGTGCTGTTCCGCCAGAATGGTGGTCGGAACGAGCACCCCCACTTGTTTGGAATTCACCACGGCTTTAAAGGCGGCGCGCATCGCCACTTCGGTTTTACCGTAGCCGACGTCCCCCAGGATCAGCCGGTCCATGGGATGAGGCGATTCCATGTCCTGCTTAACAGCCTCGATCGAGCGGTGCTGATCGGTGGTTTCCTCGTATAGGAAGGAAGCGGCGAACTCTTCTTCAAGATGCGCGTCCGGCGGAAAGGCTACCCCCGGCAGCGCGGCCCGCGCCGCATGCACGCGCAGAAGGTCCCGGGCCAGCTCCTGGACGTTTTCCTTCACGCGCTCTTTCACGCGCTCCCAGGCCGCGGTGTCAATCGAGTTGAGGCGTGGAGACTTCCCTTCCGCGCCGGAGTATTTTTGGATCTGTTTAAAATCCGTCAGCGGGACATAGAGCCGGTCGCCTTTCGCGTATTCGAGCTTCAAATACTCGGCTTCCTGCCCGGCAGCCCGCAGAAGCTCCAGTCCCTTGTACCGGCCGATACCGTAGTGTTCGTGCACGACATAATGGCCCGGCTTGATGTCCTGAATTTCCTGAATAACTCCGCCGCCTTTGAATTTCGGCAGGCGCGGCCGGGGGCGGGTGCGGCCGAAGATTTCAGCGTTGGTCAGAACCAGCAGATCCGGTTTATGAAAAAAACCGGCGCGCAGAGGACCCAGCAGGAATTCCATCCCGGCTGTTCCGTGGGAGCCCAGGTGTTCCTCCAGAAGCTCCTGCAGCCGTTCGCTTTCCCCGGCGTTGTGGCTAAAAAACAAGACCGGGTGACTCTCGGATCGCACGCGCCGGGCTTCTGCGGCCGCTCCGGCGACGCCCGGGGCAGATACCGAAGGCGACGAATAAAATCCAGCATCCAGCGCGTCCGGCCGGGGAAGACCAGAGTAAAGAATGACCTGAGAGACCGTCCCCTCCTTGTCATCCCCTGCAACCACCCCTCCGTCATCCCCGGCGGTAGCTGGCCGGGGATCTAAACATCCCGGCATGATGGATTCCCCGCCAGAACCCGCGGGGAATGACGAATCAAGGCGCGCGCCTGCCTGACGGCCGGCTTGGCTGGCGATAACATCCGGGTCCACCTCATCCCAAAACCACGTCATGTTTTCAGGGATGTGGTCGATCAGTTTCCCGGAGGCCTTGGTTTCTTTAAACGGCAGGAGCGGCCGGGCATCCAGATACGCTTCCGAGCGTTGGGTCCCAGAGCTGAATTCGCGCAAGGACTCAAGCGCGTCGCCGTCAAAAAGAAGCCGCCAGGGTTTTTCAGCGTTCGGCGGCCAGAGATCCACGACTTCCCCTCGCACCGCCATTTCCCCTTCCATCTCCACCATCTCCGTGCGCTCGTAACCGCCCTGGGCCAGTTTTTCGAGAAGGGAGGAGCGGGGATAGGTCCGTCCGGCGCGCAGCTCCAGCGTCCGGGACCGCAAATCCGCCGGGGAGAACGCGGGTTTGTCCAGCGCGTCTTTGGAACAAACCAGAATCGCCCACGTGTCCCGCGTGTTCCAGAGGCCCAGCGACGAAATCCGCGCGGCTTCGTCGATCTCCGGGAAAAGTAAAAAGAGAGGGCGCTCGGATCCCGGCCACAAACTTCCCCAGGCGTCCAGGTCCGCGACGAGTCCTTCGGCTTCCACGTCATCGCGCGTAACGACCACCAGCGACTCGCGGGAACGCTTGGCCAGTCCCAGCAGAAAAAAGGCTTTGCTGCCTCCGGGCAGTCCCGTCAGCCTCGCGGGTTTGCCGGCCGGAAGCATGGGACATAGCGAGCGTACGGAGGAAAGAAGGGAGTCTCGGGTCGCGGTCATTTAAATTCTTGTAGCATTTTTCACTTAACAGCGTGATGAGAAAAAGGCGCGATTACGCCATAACGCAATTACGTTGATTATTTCGCTGTTCCAAATCGCGTTATCGCGTAATTGCGCCGTTTCTCTTATTGCTGATGCGCGAGAGGTTGCTGGCCTGTCTGGGAGAGCGGCACCGCGCGGCCCTGTGTGATCTTGTAATCCAGCAGCGTGCTGACATTCGGCAGGTACAGGTTAGGGCTTGAGAAGCCGAGATACGTATTGTCAGGGTAAGTGTACGTTCGGGTACAGTTGTTGGGGGCGGCGGCTGTTTTCCAAACGGACGCGGTATTGAGGGATTGGCCGACGATTCCCCCCGTCATCGTCAGCGCGCAGGGGTTCCCCGGGGTTGCCGGCCGGACGGCGGGTTCGGCCTGGAGGCCGCCATTGGCCACAAAAGTCCCGTTCAGGGACAGCACGTCTGGCGCGCGCCCCAGAGTACTCCCATCCCCCGCCACGTAAATCGTATCCTCGCTGACGAGCGCCACCCACGAATTTTTGTCGGCTAACGAAATATCGCCATGGACCCGGATCGGGCCTATCGCATAAATCGTGTAAACGCCGCGCACCGTGAGTCCGGCGCCCCACGCCCCGAGATCCACCCCCGCCGGGTCGGGCACATAATACACGTGCGAGGATCTCCCCTGCGCGTCCGGAGGCGGCTCCGGCACCAAACCGCTGAATCCTCCTGCCGGAGGAGCCGTCCCTCTGTTTAAAAATAACGGGCGGGTGGAAAAACTGTCGATCGTCGCCACATTCAGGGGGGTATTCAACTGGACCATCCCGGTCATGTGGACCGTTCCAGGATGCGGGCCAAGATCGATTGGATCGACGGCGAAAGCCCGGCCGAGTGTTGCCGCGCCATCAAATATTAATGTCGGAGCGTAAACGTCCCCGGTGCCCAGCTGGCTCCCGTCGGCGATATGCAGGGGGCTGTTCACGGCCGCGACATACTCCGAGACGCTCGTGAACAGAATCGTGGCATGGACAGAGGCCATCCGGGCGCGCGGTTGCCCCGGCGTGACCGGATCCGTCGCGTCTCCGGTCGAGAGATCGTAATAGCCGATGGCGTCGGCGGAGATGTACATCCGGTGGGCATCGTCGTAGCGGGTGAGGGTCGTGCGGGAGCTCCCGTTTTCCCGGGGCACGCTCAGAATCATATTGTTGCCCGGCCGCAATTGCTGCCCGGCGTCGGGCCGGCGCAGCCAGGCCAGGGCGTCATTAAGCCCGGCGTCCGCGTAATCGAGCGCCTTTTGACGCGTGAGAACCTGGGTGTTTTCCCGGCCGCGGAACCAGCCATACATACTGTAGAGCGTAATCGCGCTGAGCACGAAGAGGCTCAGAATCATCGCGGTCAATACAGCGCTCCCGTGATTATTAAGTCGAAGGCTCATGGCTAACTCCGGGTGACGGCCCGGCGGGTGACGGTTGTTGTCACGGGCATCGGAGCGGTAGGCGTGGGTGGAGCCGTATGATCAAGGCGAACATTGATCGTATTATTGTAGCCGGCCACCGCGCTGAAGGTCAGCGTCAGCGTCGAGGCATCCACCGTTTTGAACAGAACCTGAGAATCAGCCGAAATGCCCGTCGTGACCGTCCGGACCAGCGTCCTCCCTTGAACGCCATAGGCAATTTGCGTGGAGCTGGTCGCGGAGGGATTGTTGATATCAAATGGAGGCCGGGTGTGGAAGGCGATGGAAGGCGACGGCAGCGTAGCGATGACGCCGTCGATGCTGGCGGGGTTGGCTTCCCTCAAATCACTCATGATCACGTCCAGAGTGCTGTTGAGATTGCGCTCCAGCCGGGCCTGCTGGTGGAACTGGTCGATCTTGTTGGGGATTTTCATGAAATTCGCGGCCCAAAGCCCGACGATCCCGATCACCCCGATATAAACCGTCAACTCGATCATCGTAAAGCCGGCGCACGATCTTGCCCGATGGAGTTTCACATCCCTCCCCCACCGGCAGGAGGCGGCTTGGTATCCAGCGTGAAATTCTGTTCGAGGCCCGTATCGGGCGTCAGTGGATTGGGCAGGAGAAGGGTCACGCTTCCATCCGCGTTGATGTTGCCGTAGCTGGTCGAATGCGGCTGCCCCGTTGTCCCCACGGAGACCATGGCCGTGAAGCCGGGTTTGCTGGGTTTAAAATAGGCGCTGTAGTAGCCATGGGGGTCAGTCGTTATCGGGTTGTTGGAGATATCCAAGGACTGGCTGCGGGAAACATTGTAGTCAAAAACCGAAACACCTTGAAGGCCATTGCCCAGAAAGTCCCTGACATGGCCATAGACCCTGTAGCCCTTGAGGTTGCAGAGAAGGTAAAAACTATTGATGTCATTAACGGATATCTTGTATTCAGAGCCTGACCCAAGCGCGTCGCATTCATAACCATGAGAATTGTTCGGACTACCCATAATCACAGTCAGGGAACTGATGATAATAGTCCCCAGATCTGAAGAGGGAGCCGTTGGGACAGGATACTGGTTGAAAGAAGCCCAGGGAAGACCATTGGAGGTAATCACATTGGACATTCCATTTGACCCGGTGGCACAGTGGTCATGTGTATGGCACTGATCACCGCCGTTAATTGTAAAAGGTATTTCGCCAGCTAATCGAGGGTTCATCGGATGGCTGCAGGGCTGGGCACAGGAATAGCCGTACGTATAGGTGCTCACCGTAGTCGCTTCTGTTCCTATCGCTTGAATTCTGATCGGCATGGAGAGGTTATTAGGACGCTGAAGGCGAAAAAGAATATCTGTTTCATGTTGAGGAATGTCCCAAAACTTAACCCGCGCCCATGACGGAAGCGCAAAACGACCGTAATTTACAGGATCGCTGGGATCAGCCGTATTCACACTTTCATCTCGATTGTAGAAGTGCACAAGAACCTGATAATAGGAAATCACCAGGTTGCTTATAGAGCCAATACCAGGCCCAGCCACAAGTTGGCCGGTTAGTGTCTCGCCCGGGGTCAGATTGATGGTCAAATCAGTTGTGTTCCCCATCGTGCCGGTGCAGTTGACTCTTCCAAACACGCCTTGGGGGAAGTTTGTCGGATCCGGGGCAGACCAGGACGGGCGCTCATATTCGGAGTCACGGCAGTACGGATCGTAATCCGGATCCGAGCTATTGTGATGATTGCAACTCATGGGGATCCACGCGTATATGGCTGCGGTTGAAAGTCCCTGGCATAACCCGTTCCCTGTCACAACATTGCTCAAATACAAAAGGCCTGTGTTTGATCCATACTGGCCGCCGGGGCCGTACGTCCGTGGGAATACAAAGCACCCTGCTTCTTGAGCCGCTGACCACCAACGCGCCGGCCAATACATCACGGACATATTCGGGTGCGCGTATTGAGGATTTGCTCCATACGTCAGGCGAATCCGTACGTCCCCCATCGCGACCGCCTGCAAAGGCTGTTCAACGTCCGACGTCGAACCGTTCCAGATCACGGGGACAGGCGTTGTATCGGAATAACCTCTGACAAATCCATTTTCCGTTGGGACCGAAATATGACTCACAGTCCCTTCATTCTTATTCTGCAGAATTACCGTGGGAGTTCCGGTGATGCCGGGCACCGCGAGGTTGACGGTGTTGAGGGGCAGCACGTTATTGAATTCATAGTTGCCCGAGGCATCGACATGAACGCGGCAAACGTCCGAAATGGGGACGCATGGCCGGTAGCCGTTCTGGGCGCTGGTCGCTCCCGGATCCGCCACGACGGCGGACTGAGTGGACCCCGCGATTTCAACCTCTGCGCTGGTGCAACCGCTCCCGCCGCCACACGGAAGACCTGCCACCGTTCCATGGATGAGCCCCATCTTGCGAAATTGGGTGAAGGCGACTCGAGCCTGCGTCCCGAATACGACCGGGACAGGAAGGTTGTCGGTTGTGACCACGTAGATCGGGTCAATCGTCGAGCCGGATCGGTAATACCCTTGTACAAAGTTCGGATCCGAGCGGGGAGTCCCGAAATCCGTCGGGGTCGTTGGCGCTTGTGCGGTAAAAGGAATTGTAACGCCAGGACCGCTGCTGAGTTGAACCCCTCCGAGCGTGGCGATCCCGTCCGAACCGGTCAGCGCCTGGGCTTTGACGTTTGGATTGGCTTGCGTTGGCGCGCTGATTAATATGCCCGGGAAGCCCATGTTGGGACAGGCGGCCACAATCGCCTGAGGATCGGTCAGCGTCCCGCATGGCGGTCCCGCGTACACCATCGCCGTCCCGCTGGGGACGGCGAGAGTCCGCTCGGCGAAATTCTTCCGGAAAATGACCGAGTTGTTCTTCTGCCCGTCGTTCCACGTGATGGTTGACGTCACCATGCAGTTGGAGAATTGAGAATCGCATTGGGCATTGGTTGTGATCCTGAAATTGCCCGGGTTATAGGCAAGCCCCAGGAAGGTTTGAACCGGAACCGGGGTTGGACGGTTCCATTGCCCAAGGTTATAGAAATCTCCGATCGACTGGTCCTGGTAAAATTCCTGCACCATTTCGCCCAGCTTGGCGGCTTTCTTCGCCAGCTGCTGATGAACAATCTGCTGGCTGGTCTTAATGATGACAATACCGGCGGCGAGGCTGACCAGTGTCAACAGAATAAGGCCGAGAATCGATTCCAACGACAGAAATCCCTCGTTTTTGGTAAGAAATTTAGAGGAAAAACGGGGCATGCTTAAGTGTAAGACCTATCGGTGGAACTTACAAGTGGGGAGGAAACACGGAGCACGAAAAGAGCCGATTACGGGAGGGGATTCGTTGATTGTTAAATCGAGGTTACATCGTCAGCGCTCATGGCCAAGCCGGAAGATGCGCATGTCCCCGGCTCGCACGCGGTCCGGGCTGTCCGTGCCGGCCGCGACAAACAGGTATTGATCCTTGGGTTCCGGCGGCAGAGAGCAGGTCAAAGTCGCGCGTCCCTGGTCATCCGTAAGCAAGATTCCCTGTGTTTCCCGGAGGCTGATCGGATAGAAAAATCCGAAATGAACTTTGCGCTGAGCGATTGGCTCATGGCGGGCGTCCGTAACGGTGGCAGTAAACGTCAGCGCCTCTTTCGAGCGGCCGCCCGGTTGGGACGAAAGAACAATTTGTTCCGGTCCCCCCGCCGCGATAAAGGAAACCGACTGAGTGCTCAGCTGGCTTCCTCCGGAATCCAGCGCTTGAATCGCCACCCTCTGGCGGTGGCGCGCGAGCTTGGGAAGGGAGAAAAAGCCGCGCCATCCTCCATGGCCTGATCCTTCCAGCGGTTTCCAGTCTCCCCCGTTGACGCTCAGGCGCATCTCCGCCACATTGTCCGCTCCGCAGGCTTCGACAGCGATGGGTGAGGCCAGCCCGTAATAATGATCGGCCTTGGGTTCCAACAGCAGGGCTTCGTTAAACGAGGAGACATCCTGATAAACACGCCGGGGGATGCCGTCCATGTCTTTCCGGCTATCCGTTGGGATCGCCAGAACCCCGTCCCACTCCCAGGGCTCGTTGTCGTGCGTGTCCGGATCCGTGGGGTAATGCCAGGTGTCGATCCAGGAGACCAGAACGGATCCTCCCGCGTGCCCCTGGACAGCCCCGCGCAGGCTCTCCAGGTCTTTGATACTCTGGTCGTATTCGGAATAGCCGCCCGCTCCGCCATGCGCTCCGTTCGTGGATTGGGAAACCGCGTACCCGCCTGTTTCGCCGATAATCAGGGGCCGATCCTGCGCGAGATGGTCGGCAAACCAGCGGACCACGCCAGCAAATCCCAGTGCGTGATTCAGCGATTTCGGCCAGAAGGAGAAATGATTGATCGTTACGAAATCAAAAGCATGATGATCGAGGAAAGCCAGCGGCGGCCAGCTGTCCATCGAGACCGGGCGCGGATCAATGGCCTGAATGGCGCGCTTGAGCCTGCGGAAGAACTCCAATGTTTCCTGTTCGCCGGATTCGACGACAGCTTCCGGCCAGGGTTCGGTCATAATCACGTATCCGAGCACGTTATCGGAATCTCTGGATTGTTCCGCTACATTCTGGACCTGGGCGAGGCAGGAGTCCTGATTGTGCTGGTCCGCAAAATTCTGATGCGGATCCAGCCAGATTCCCTGAAGCACCATCAACCCGTATTTTTTCGCCAGCGCCAGCTCCTCCGGGCTTAAGGCATCCCAGGTGCGGACCACATTGAAATGAGCCTCCTTTATGCGCTTGAAGTCCATCGCGGTCCAGCGGCGGTTCGTGTCGACGTACGAAATCCCCGGATGCTGATGCGGTCGCCATGGCGAGTAGCCGATGCCCCGGATGTAAAAAGGTTCGCCATCGACGTAAAACCGCTTGTCTCGAATTTCGACGCGGGAGGCCGCGGAAACCGCCGTCGCAAAAAACATCAGATAAAGAATACACCGTTTCATAATCGGGTTAATTTTACCGCGGTTTCGATGTGCGCGGTCTGAGGAAATAAATCGACCGGCTGCACCTCTTCCACCCGGTAACCCCCTTGGGCGAGAATTCCCAAATCCCGGGCCAGCGTTCCCGGGTCACAGGAAACGTAGACGATCCGTCCGGGTTTCAGGGTCCAAAGGGATTTAAGCACCGCCGGATCGCAGCCGGCCCGCGGCGGGTCCAGCGTGACGGTCAGCGCCGGCCCCCCCGCGGAGCGGTCAAGCCCGCGCAGAAACGCTTCAACGGGCGCCGCGCGAAAACACGCGTTGCGAATGCCGTTCACGTCGGCGTTGATGCCGGCATCTTGAATCGCGCCGGGCACTTCTTCGACTCCGCCGACTTCTTCAAAATGGTCGGCCAGCCACAACGCGATGCCACCGACGCCGCAGTACAAATCCAGCAGGCGTTTCCCCTGGCCGGCCATCGAACGGACAACGTTGTAGAGAACCTCCGCCTGGCGGCTGTTGACTTGAAAGAAAGATCCCGGCGAGAGCCGGAACGTCAACCGGCCCAGCCGCTCTTCGATAAAATCAGCGCCGGTCAGCTTGCGCCACCGCCGGCCGATGATGACGTTGGTTCGAGCCGGATTGACGTTTTGATAAACACCGGTCAGCTGGGGAAATTCCTGGAGCAAGGTCTGGATGATCTCTTGCTCATGCGGGAAATCAGGTGTGCGGGAAACGAAGATTAAAGCCGCTTGTTCAGTCATCCCCCGCGGGGTCTGGCGGGGGATCCAGGAAGTCGTTTCATCCTTGGATTCCCCCCCAGTGGCCGGGGGGAATGACGTTGGGGTGGCTGCGGGAAATGACGACTTGGGGGTCGTCGTTCGAACCAAGAGGTGCCGGATCCAGCCGGTGTACCGTAGGGCATCATAGGCTGGCAATCGGTGGTGCTCTAAAAGTTGGCGTGTGCGGTTTAAAATTCGCACGGAGAGTTCCGGCTGCACCAGGCAGTCTTCGATCGGGAAGATATCGTGCGTGCCGGGGCTGAAAAAACCGGAGATCATCCGGCGCGTTTGACAATCCCAGCCCACCGGTTGCTGAACTTTGTTGCGATAGCGCCAGGGGTCCTTCATCCCCAGCACCGGCTTCACGGGAATCCGGCCCAGCCCTCCCAGCCGCTCCAGCGTCTCCTGGACCAACGCGCGTTTGGTTTCGAGCTGAGCGTCATAGCGCAGATGCTGCCAGTTGCAGCCGCCGCAACAACGGCTGCTTGGCACTTGTAACTGGAAGTGATACGGGCAGGGAGGCGTAATACGATCGGGGGAAGGGTTGAGAACGTGAAGGATCTGCGCGCGAGCATATCGCGCGTGGGTTTCGGTGATTTGAACGTCAAGCCGGTCTCCGGGCGCGGCGTAGGGAACAAAGATCACGCGCTTGTTTAAACGCCCCACGCCTTCGCCGCCGAGCGAGAGCCGCTCAATATCGAGTGTGACTCGCTCGCCTGAACGGTCCAATTACTGTGCGGACGATGTCGAAACCGCCACGCTGGCCGGCGGGACCTGAGCGCTGAGCTGCTGGAGTGTCACCTGAGCATCCGGAAGAAGCGCGCTCTTGGGATATTTCTTTTCAAACGACTGGAGCGCGATAATCGCTTCGGTCTTTTGCCCGGCGCGTGCCTGTTCGACGGCCTGGCGCAGGAGTTTGACTTCGTCGAGGGTTACCGGCGTGTCCCCCTTTTTTCCCTTCCAATAAAGCTGATGGGATAAGGGTTCCTGTTTGGCGCCGCGTAAGCCGACTACGCTGGAGCCGCTCGCGTTGGGTTTGTTGACCCGCTCCGCCGCATGTTCGAGCTTCACCTGGAGCTGCTCCAGATACTGGGTCAGCGTGGAATCCGTCTTCGGTTCTTCAGCACAGAGGCGGGGAATGGGATAAGCCAGAAATGCCAAAACCAATAGAGCAACTAGTTCTCGTTTCATAATGAGTCCTCCCTTAATGGTCTATTGCAAAAAAACTCTTTTCAGGTTATAGCTTCAGTATGCTGAAACGAACCGCCCGAATCCGCCGGCGACTGCTGCGTCGCAACCGTCGCCGATAAGCGCCGCTTACTCCTCCCCATTCTCGCAATTCACGTGCTCGATCGACAAGCATTCATATGGCTTTTCGATGGGTTTCATGGCGCCCCGCCCCCTTCACGGAATCTCTTTATTATTCCTTTCGAATCTTCCCGAATCAATGACCAGGGGTTCAGAAGGGTCAACGGATCCAGCAGCAGCCCCGGAACCGCCTGGGTCAGAATCCTCGCCTGGAAGGCCAGATAGATAAACGCGCTGGCGACCAGAGAATAGCAGGCGCCGTGTGTCCCGTAGCGCGGGATCAGCCAGATGTTGAACAACAGCTTGCTCACACACGCGATCACCGTTCCCAGCAGCAATTGGCGTTCACAGTCTTTGGCGATCAGGAGTTGCAGGCAAAGATGATTCAAGAAAACCGCCGCAAACGCCACCAGTAGAATCCGCAGCAGAGGTGTCGCCTCGCTGAACTGGGGGCCGTAGAGGAGGGTTTCCAGAAAAGGGGCTGCCAGAAAGGCGCTGCCGGCGATGACGAACAGGAGAAGGATCGCGTACGCCAGCAGGGCGCGCGTGTTGTTGAGAAAGGATTCGTGCTCATGCGCGTAGCGCGATAAGGCCGGGAAGAAAGCGCCCGCTAAAAGGACCGGCGCGACCTTGAGCACATCGATAATTTTAGTGGCGGACACATAAAGCCCGATGTCTTTGGCGGCCACATGGTAGTGATTCAGCAGCAGGATGTCCTGGTTGTCGTAGAGGATCCAGAAAACGACGGAACCCAGAAGCGGCAGGCTGCTGGAGAAAAGCCGCCGGGCCATGACGCTGTCCCATCCCAGAGGGAACCCGCCGAAGCGCGCCCGTAAAATCACCATCCCCAGCCCCAGGCTGAAAACAGAGGCGATGCTCATGGACAGGGTGACATGGATGAGCGATCTCGTTCGGTACAGAACGAGTATGCCGCAGGTGGCAACGATCATGCGGCACAGCGTCCGCAGGCAAGCTTCCCATCCCATCTCTTCTTTGCCGGCCAGCGCCGCTCCCATATAATCGATGAGGCTGTAGGTCACCACCATGATCGCGACGGTATCGACCAGCAAGCGATGCGTTCGGGCAAAGGGGTACCCCCCGGAGAGGAAATGGACGCAGACAATCGCCAGCAGAGCGGCGGAAAATTTAATCGTGTTGGCCGAGCGCAGAATGGCGGTCCGTTCAGGCGCGTGGCGCGCGATTTCCCGCGTAACAATGGAATTCAGGCCCAGGTCAACGACGATCAGGAAAAGGGAGGCGAAGGCAAACGCGGTGGAATAAAAGCCAAAAGCAGCGGCGCCGAGGGTGCGTGCCAGCAGGAAAATGAACAGGGCGGAAAAAACACGGACACCGCCTTCGCCGATCAGTTTAGACGTAAAATTCCGCATAGGCCCATTCTATTAAAATTCGTCCGGCAGGTAGCCTTCCCGCCGCATGCGTTCATTGAGTTGCGCCCGGCGGCGGGACATGAAGGCGCGTTCGCTCATCGGACTCCATCGCCTGGGGCTTGGCAGGATGGATGCCAATGCCACCGCCTGGTCCGGGGTGAGATCGCTGGCGGAGGTGTTGAAATACGTTTGTGCGGCGGCCTCCGCTCCATAGATCCCGCGCCCCCATTCCGCGTAATTGAGGTAAAGCTCCAGAAGGCGAGACTTGCTGAGGAACAACTCCAACTCGATGGTGATGAGCGCTTCTTTGGCCTTCCGAAGCAGGCTCTTGCGGGGCGACAGATAAAGCGTCCGCGCCAGCTGCTGCGTCAGCGTGCTTCCTCCGTAAGCGAAGCGGCGTTTTTCCCAGTTGGTCTTCAGGGCGATCCGCATCTGTTTAAAATCGAAACCGTGATGCTGATAAAACGTGTCGTCTTCCGCCAACAAAACAGCATGAATGAGATTGGGAGAAATACTCCGGAGATCCCGCCAGATCAGAAGCGGCTTCAAATGCCGCCCGTTCTTTAAAGCCTGGTTTTCCCGGAGCCGCATGAACGCGCTTTGCGCGGGGTGATGCTTTCGCAGCGCGTAGACGTTGGGCAGCCACAGAAGGTAAATCAAGCATCCTGCCAGACTCAGGAGGACAGCCCGGCGGATGACGTTAAGAGAGCGGCGGGCGAACTTCATAGAGGCAATACTCGGGATCGCTGCGGATCCGGCGCGCCCGTTTTTCAAAGAAGGCAGCCCACTCCGGATGACGGGTCCAGCTCCCCTCGACCGGGGTGAGAAAAAAACGGACTTTGGGTAGCCATTGATCGACTTCAACCTGGGAGGCGGTATCCAGATTCACGCAGTATCCGCAGCGGTCGATGTAATAGAGAAGGACGGGTGTTTCTCGGGTGTTGGTGAGCACAAGGTCCCCGGGGTGGCTGATACGCTGCAGAAGGTCATGAGCCGGGTATAACCATAACCGTTCCAGGCGATACCAGTGTTTGATGCGCAGCGCAGCATGCACGGGAATTCCAAGGATCAGGAGGATCACCAGGGCCCGCCTTCCCCCGGAAGACGTTGCCCACCGCCACGCTGTTAACACGCCCAGAGCGATGAATATGCTGTTAATGGGCGCCCAGGGGATGTCGGTGTATTTGTGGGTCCATCCATAAGCGCCGAGAAGCACGATGTAAGCGGCGGTGATGAGCCACCAGCCCGTAAAGAAGAGACGGTTATCCCGGGACTGCTTTTGATCCGCAGACCGCCATAAGCTCCGCACCCCGATCGCTCCCAGGAGCAGCCCGCTGTAAGTCGTGTCGATCTCGGGGAAGCGCGAGATGAATTTCGCCTGCCAGAAATCCGGCTGCAGCAGAACCTTTAAGTTCTGCCAATGCTCTCCCGCCCCGAGCGGAAGCACCTGCACCGGCGCCTGCCGGGCGTAGTGATACCAGGCCGCGGTGAGTCCGATTATCGCGATCAGCGCCCCCCAATAGCCGGGGTGGAAGATTCGCCGGTATTCGATACCCAGAATAAGCCAGAGGCCTCCCACCAGGTACAGGAAGGGCAGCTTCAGGAGCGGCCCCAGCGCTCCCAGGGCGATCAAAACCGGCCAGTCCCACAGACGGCCTTCTCCGGCCAGTCGCCGGTCCAGATAATAGACGAATCCCAGAAAGGCCCAGAGCGCCATGGACTCCGGCTGCACGGTGCGCGTGAAGTAAATGTGGACCGGGATCGCGCACATGATGAGAGCGCTCCAGAGGCCGACGGTCTCCCCGAGACGCCGGCGGACAAGCCCATACAGGAAAACAGCGGACCAGGCGGTGAGCGCGATACTCAGCAGCCGTCCCAGAATTTCGTGAAACCCGAAGAGCTTGTAGAGCATCGCCACGCCGTAGCTGTAAAGCGGGAACTCCGTCCCTGTCCAGACCGCCGGTCCGTTGGTATCCACTTCCGGTTTGAGGAAATGCATGCCGTGGCGAAAATAGTTGCGCGCCATGGAGGCGGTCTGGCATTGGCGGTGCGCGTGATAGTCCAGGAGCGGCGAGGTAATCCCCGGCCAATGAACCAGCAGGCTCCAACCAATAATAAGCGCAAGGGTCGATGTTTTTTTCATGAGGGATGGAAAGGATTTCAGGGTTATACGTCCGAAGGAATCAGGGATCGAAGTGGGCGATGATTTTCGGCACGTCCGTTTTATCCGGAGCGGATTTGGAAAGTTCTTCAACCTTAGCCGTCAGCGCCTGGTTCGTTTTATGAAGTTCGGCGAGGCGTTTGAGAACCAGCTTCTCAAGTTCATCTCTTGAATGCTGGAGGTCTTCCCGGGCTTGTTTCTGCTCCGTGATATCCGTAAAAACGCCCAGGCTGCCCCGGGCCGTCCCGTCCGGATTGAACAACGGGGTGGCGCTGCATAAGAGATGGCGCCGCGATCCATCCGCGCGTTCGACGTCACATTCGATCCCGGGTACGTCTTCGCCGGTGCGCGCGGCCATCGGCATGGGGAGTTCGTCAGCCAGGAACTCCTCGTCTTCCTGGCGCAGGATCCGATAGGATTTGGTCAGGGGAGCGTCCGGTTCTTGCCCCAGCAGATGCGCCAGATAAGGGTTCCCCGAAACGAGCTCGCCTTCGGTGCCCTCGGTTGTGCCGATGCCGACCGGCATGACCCTGAACAACGTCTCCAACTCCTGAAAGCGCTGTTCCAGATTTTTGTTCAGCTGCTGGAGCTCCGCGCTTTTCTGATCAGAGGCCTGGGCCCTGCGTTCGCTCATGCGCAGCGCGATAAAGAGCAGCCAGCTGGTCAAAAAGCCGGCCAGGCCGACGAACAGGGGCCCGATCCAGACCGTGGAAAACGCAAAGGGGACACGCGATCGAAGTTCGAGGGTCCAGGAGCGGCCCGCTATCTCCAGGGGCTGGAGGGACCGGAAACGAGCGCGCTGAAACCATCCTTTTGGTTGCTCAGCGGAGCGCGCCAAAAGCTTCGAGTCGACCGCTTGATCCCCATCATAAAGGGCGTAGTCAAAATGTTCTTCGGAATCCTTGCGGAAAATGCCGTGTAAAAGATCGTCGCCGCGAAAGGCCGCAGAAACGAATCCAATCAGCGCCCGCCGTCTCTGCTCCGGGGTGCCGGTAGGTGCTTTGGCGGTATACACGGGCAGATAAATGAAAAAACCGGAGGACCGATTCTTATCGATTTCAGGAGGAAGAGAAACCCGGCCGGAAGCCGAGGCTGCGCCTGTATCCCGGGCCCGCTCCATCGCCGTTCGGCGGACCGGGTCTGAGGAGAGGGTGTTGCCCGGCAAAATTCGGGTGCGGCGGCCCACTTGGGCGTTTCGAGCGGCTGGTTTTTGGTATTTGACGAATCCCAGACTGAGCAGGCCCGGGTAACGTTTTTCCAAATCCAGCTGCTGCGTGAAACGGCGCACCTGGGCGGCGGTGACCTTGGGATTGACCTGGATGAACCCGGCCGCCGCGCGAAGCGCCGCCAGATAGCCATCGAGCTTGGGCTGGATGTTTTGCTGCGTATCGAGGAAGTAAGAAGACACGCGCGTTTGCTCAGAGGTCAGCGTGACTCGCCGGACGTAAAGCATCGCCGATAAGGTGAGAAGCGCCGCCAGGCCGGTGATGACATAAGAAAATAAGGCTGGGCGGGCCGCTGGAAGACGGCTGGTGGGAGCCTCTGGCATGGGGCTATTCTAGCACCTTCGTTTGGAAAAGAGAGGAAACTTTAACTATAGAGGGTCACGAATTCTCCCCCCGCCTCAAGTCCTTCACCCATAATTTGGTGGAGGACTTTCAGCAACGCCAGGAGCCGTTCGGGTGTTAAATCATGCGCTTCCGCCATATGCGCCAGGCCGGCGGTTTCCTCGTCCATCTGTCCCAACACGGCGTCGATCGCGGCCCGGACAGCCCGGATCTCCTCGGCCTCCATCCCGCCGAAGGGATAGTCATCGGACGGCTCGGTTTCCCTGATCGGAGATTCGAGGAGCCCCATCAGTTCCAGTCCCGTCAGATCTTCTGCGGCGCTCAAAAACAGGATCGCTTCTCCGGCTTTAAATTCCATAGTCCCAAGGGATTTGCCGCTGGCCTGGATGAACGCCGGCACGGACGCGGAGTCCGCCGGCAGCTGGCGCGTCTCGTTCAGGGGCAGGGAATAGAAATGAAGGTGAAAAACCATAGCGGATGAAGTCATTTTAGATAAAATCAACCAACCATCGGTATGGTTCGCCTGAAAGGGCAAACCAATTTGCCGATAAGTCCGGCCACCCGGACAACGCGCAAGCGCTTTGTACGGGCCATCGCCACCTTTGTATTTGGTGAGCGATGGTCGCAACAATAGAGAATAGGAGGCGAAGGTGAACATTTCAATTATTTTAGCGCATCCGAATCCGCAAAGCTTTAATCACGCCATCGCCGAAGCTGCCGCTGATGAACTGCGGCAGCGCGGTCACGAGGTCCATTTCCATGATCTGTATACCGAGAAGTTCGATCCCCTCTTTCGCAAAGGCGAAGAACTCCCCGGTGCGACGCTCCATCCGGTCATCGTTGCGCAGGGGAAGGAAATCGTTTCAGCGGACGGGATCGTGATCGTCCATCCCAATTGGTGGGGCCAGCCGCCGGCGATTCTGACCGGCTGGATCGACCGGGTCCTACGCGCGGGCCAGGCCTACCGGTTTGTGACGAACGATTCAGGGGAGGGCGTTCCCGTCGGCCTGATGAAAGCCAAGGCCGCGGTTGTTTTCAATACAGCCAATACGCCGAAGGCCCGGGAAGACTCTGTTTTTGGCGATCCGCTGGAAACGATCTGGAAAAATTGCGTTTTCGGTTTATGCGGCGTTACAAATTATCACCGCGAGATTTTCCGGGTGGTGGTCACCAGCACTCCGGCCCAGCGCGACGAATGGCTCCAAACCGTTCGCACGACCATGACGCGTTTATTCCCTTAAGGCTGGATTAATAAAGGCGGCGCGTGGAGATACCCCGACACCTTCCGCTTGGAGTCAATCTGCTGATACACCTGCGTCACTTGCCCTTCCGTCAAGCCGAGGGCCGCGGCCAGCTCTGCCGGAGGGACGTGGTGGTCCTTTCCGTAAAGGCACAAGTCCATCTGGGCGAGCGGTAGCGAAAAGTAGAACTCTTCCTGGGATTGCTCCAACGAGTATGTATCCGTTGTTGGCGGGCGGCTCTGGATCTCCTGGAGGATGTTGAAGTAGGCGGCCAGCTGATAAACCTGCGTCTTGTACAGATGGGCGATCGGCTTGAGATCCGCGGCGCCGTCTCCATTCTTGACAAAGAACCCAAGATCGTATTCCAGCCGATTAGGTGTTCCTATCACCGCATACTGGAGCCGGTCGGCATGGTGATACTCCATCATGATTCGCACGCGCTGTTTGAAGTTCATGGCCGCGATAATTTCCCGATAGGCCTGGGCGGTCACGCGGGCTTTTGTTTGAACCCCCGCCGGCGACTGCACCACGACGGAGGAGACCGCATAGGCCGATTCCTCTGTGATACTTGGCAGGACCAGTTTGCATTTGTAGTCTTCCGTGTATCCCGGGATGAGCGAGCGAATCGCCACATCGCGCCGCTGGTAACATCTGGCGGCTTTCAAAAGCGGGGATACATCTTCGAGGATGGCGGTTATCCCGAGTGATTGGGCGAGCTCGCGCCCCAGCCGCAGGCTCTCCGGCGAAGAATCCGCCTCCGGCATCAAAAGGCCCAGGACCCGGTCGGCCCCGAGGGCGCGGACGCACAAAGCTGCCGCAACGCTGCTGTCAATTCCCCCGGACAGGCCTACAACCGCGCCTTTTCGCTTGAGTTGTTGCCCGATTTGTTCGCGGATCGCCGCGGCGATCCGGTCGGCTTCCCTGGGAGCATCCAACGTCAAGACATCTTTAGAAAATGAAGTTTTCATGGGCGCTCCGTTGGCGTGGTCAAAAGTCGCTTGGCAATCTTGCCGCTCGGCGTTTTCGGAAGTTCATCTCGAAACTCGACAAACTTGGGTACCATAAAATCCTCCATCCGGCTGGCACAGTGGCGCAAGACATCTTTCTCGGTCAACGGGACACCTTTCTTCGTGACGAGTACGGCCTTGATCGAACTTCCCAAAATGGGATCCGGCACCGCGATCACGGCGGCCTCGACGACCCCGGGCAGCGAATAAAGAATATCTTCCACTTCTTTGGGGCTGACTTTCTCGCCGCGCGTTTTAATGATGTCATCTTTGCGGCCGACGAAGTAGAGGTATCCTTCTTCATCGGTTCGGAAGAGATCGCCCGAATAGAGGACATTTTCACACGGGAAAGGTCCGGGCTTGAGAACCTTTGCGGTCTCTTCCGGTTTTTGCCAGTAGCCCTTCATGACATTCGATCCGCGAATCACCAGCTCGCCCACCACGCCCGGTCCCACGCGGTTCCCCTGCTCATCCACAATATAGACCTCTTCATTCGGCATCCCGCGGCCCACCGAGCCGGGCCGGAGGTCAATCTGATCCGGAGGCAGATAGGAAACGCGCTTGCATTCCGTCAGACCGTACATCGAATAAAGCCTGACCGAAGGAAAAAGTTTTCGCAGTTTCACGATGTGGTCGGTCGGGAGCGCCGCGGCTGTGTTGGACATGTACCGCAGGCTGGAGAGGTCCCATTTCGAGAAATCCATCTGAAGCAGTATCGCGGCGATGGTCGGGACAACCGGAAACCCGGTGACCTTCTCCTGGACAATCTTGTCCAGACAGGCCGCCGGATAGGTGAACGAACGTTCCAGGACCACCGTTCCGCCGATCTTGAAAGCCATGAGGACCTGATAAAGCCCGTAGTCGAACGACAGCGGAAGGACATTCAGGATAATATCGTCGGGCGTGTTCTCAAGATAAGTGGTAATGGATGTGGCGGCGGAGACGATGTTGAGATGAGTCAGCATCACCCCTTTGGGCCCGCCGGTGGACCCCGACGTATAGATCAGGGCCGCCAAATCGACATCAATGCACCGCTTTGGCAGGGGATTCACGGTCCGCTTGTCTTGAAGAATTTCCCCCAGAGGCCGCACGGATTTCGCGATGCCCTTGATCTGCTCCTCTACCGTTCCATCAACGAATACAGCTTTAAGGGAAGGTTCCTGGAGGCTTTCACGAGCCGCCTCGAGCTTGGCGGCATGGGTGATCAAGGCCACAGCAGCGCAGTTGGCCACCAGGTAGCGCAGCTTGTCCGCCTTGGTCGTGGGATTGACGACCACGAACACCGCCCCCGCTTTCAAAACGGCAAAAATGGAAACAACCGCCTCGACGGAGTTTTCCAGATAGATGACGACCCGGTCGCCGCGGCTCACCCCTTCGGC
Organism: Elusimicrobiota bacterium; assembly: GCA_041660185.1. Classification (NCBI taxonomy): domain Bacteria; kingdom Pseudomonadati; phylum Elusimicrobiota; species Elusimicrobiota bacterium. The sequence goes on from JBAZWU010000003.1 coordinate 104,872, forward strand.
CGCCAGGGCCTGCGCCAGCCGATTGCACTGCTCGTCAAGCTCCCTGTATGTCAGCCGGCGAAGGCCGGCCACGAGGGCCGTCTTGCCACTCGAGCGGCGGGCGCTGTCTTCCAGGAAGTCTTCGACTTGCATGGTTAAGCCTCCTTGCCCACTTTCCTGTTTACAAACCGAATCATCTTCTCGATCGAATCCAGATTGTCGGGGATTAACTCATTGTCCTCGATATGGATTTTATACTTCGTCTCGAGGAACGTCACCAGCTCCAGTACTCCCGTTGAGTCGATCAGCCCTTTTTCCAGCAGGGACTCGTCATCGGAAAATTTGACATCACTCTGGCCGAACGAAAAGTTGTCGACAATGAACTTCCGCAGATTCTCTTTCATGATTGCGCTCCTAGGTTTTCAACGAATTGATTTGACACGAGTTGAGAGGAAAGGATCCCCACCAGTGCCATGTTATCTTTGATCCCGATGGCCCGGCCGCGCCGGAATTTGTCCACCAGTTTCTCTACAGCGGCGGGCTGGAAGAGCCCGCTCTTTTGAATGCGATCCGGGCTTAAGAGCGACTCCACGTAATCGCGGCCCTTCCCTGCCGTGAAAAAACTCTTTCCTTCCGGAGCCCGGTAAGGCTGTTTGGGCCTGTTCCTGACCGAATCCGGGATAAGGCCTTCCGAGCCGCGCTTCAAGATATATTTCTCATTCAAGGCTTTCATTTTGAGCCGCGGCGGGATAGAGGCCGCAAATTCGACGACCCGGTGATCCAAAAAGGGAAATCGGCCTTCGATAGAATGAGCCATCGCCATCCGGTCGCCTTGTGACGAGAGGATGTAGCCCGGCAGCAGATAGGCGGACTCGAGGTACTGGGCCTGGCACAAGGGATCCCAGCGGAAGTAGTCCTCCGGCAAATCGGCCTCCAGCGGCGGGAGAGGTTCAGCCCGGCGGAGCTCCGCCCGCAGGTCATCGGAGAAAAACATCTTGAGCATGGAGGTCAGTCCCCATCTCGGGAGGTGCGAGAAAAACGGGCTCGAGAGATCTTGTTCATCCACCCGGAAGAACGCTTTGAGATACTCCGTCGACTGCATTTGCAGTCTGGGGAGATACGGATACAATTTTTTCAGGAGCAGCGGCCGGATCTTGGAATCCGGACGCGCGCCCCAGAACCGGCGAATCTTGGCTTCCTTGAAAATGTCATAGCCGCCCAGCATCTCGTCCGAGCCTTCGCCCGTGAGGACGACCTTGTAGCCGTTGTCTCGAACCAGCTCCGAGAGGATAAAAAGCGGGGCAGGGGCCGTTCGAAGGATCGGTCTTTCCGTTTGCCAGATGACCCGCGGAAAGACCTGGCCAATGGCCTCATGGGTACAGCGCACTTCATGACGCTCGACGCCCAGGGCGTTACTGACTTCCTTCTGATAAGAGGACTCATCAAATTCCGGGTCATCGAAGGCGACCGAGAATGTTTTGAGCGGAGTGTCCGTGCATTTTTTAATCACAGCGGCGATAACGCTCGAATCAAGCCCGCCGCTTAAATACGCTCCCACCGGCACGTCCGCGCGAAGACGGAGGCGCGCGGCGTCCACCAGCAGCTCCATCAGGCGCGACGTATACTCCTGATCCGTTTTGGGCCCTCCAGGTCTGTGGCCATCCGAAGGATAGTTGAGCTGCCAGTAGCGTTGAGTCTTACACGTTCCGTTTTGAACGGTAAGCGAGGTCCCCGGAGGAAGTTCCTGAATTCCTTTAAAAATGGTCCTGGGCGGCAACGCGGACCAGTAGGTAAAAATTTGATCAAGAGCGACAGGGTCTATCTGGCGGGGCATTCCCGGATAGGCCAGGAGCGATTTCATCTCCGAAGCAAAGAGAAAGGTCCGGTCCTGGAGCGTATAGAAAAGCGGCCGGACTCCGAGCCGGTCGCGCGAGAGGAAGAGCTTCCGCTTCTTCTTGTCCCAGATGGCAAAGGCCCACTGGCCGTTAAAATCCTCTACGCACTTCTCCCCTTTTTCGGCATAGTGATGCAGAATCACCTCCGTATCGGAGTGCGTCGCGAAGCGATGTCCCTTGCGGAGCCATTCCTCTCTTAGTTCTTTATAATTGAAAATTTCGCCGTTAAATGTGATCGAAAGGGATCCGGAGTCGTCATGCATGGGCTGGTGTCCGCCGGCCAGGTCAAGGATGCTCAGCCGGACGTGGGCCAAACCGACCTGTTGATCCGTGTAAACACCGGAGTCATCAGGACCGCGGTATGGAATCTTCTCAATCATCCGGCGAAGGAGACTGGCGTCTGCCTTCGCGCCATCCAGATGCAGCGCCCCCGCTATTCCGCACATAAGGGGGCCCTATGGCGCGTCATACATCCATCTCCCCGCTGAACAGGCACCAATGGTCAGCGCTGGAAAGTGTGGTTCGGATGTCCTCGGGGAGAGCCGAGCCCGCGTGCAGCACAACTGTCTGGCTCTTTTCTCGGCGGAAAAAACCGAGTCGTTGCAGGTGTTTTTCGAATACCGTGTTCCCAAAATAGGTGAGGGCCAGCGAATGCCGGCCCTCGGCTCGCATGCGATCCGAGAACCGAAGCAGAAGCGCATCGATCGCGGTGCTCTGTGGAGTCTCGCCGAACACATCGGCAACCGTCACCTCTTGTCCGTTTATCGAATAAGCCAAATAAGCCAACAGGCGTTGATCGTCGCGGTCCAGCAGGACGTAAAAGCGGTATTTTCTTTCCGGACAAGCCGTATAGCGCCAGTTCAAGTAACGGGCGTTCCTTTCGCCGGCGATACGGCAGAGATGTTTGCCCCGGTTCCAGAGATCATCAAATCGCTCATCGACTTTTTCAAGGTCTTCGCACGACCACACAGAGCCCCTCTCCGTAAAGTGCCGGCGGTCTAAAAGAGCGAACGCGCAGGTCACAAGGAAGCCGGCGGCCTTCGTCAAGAACGGACTCTTCAAATAGCGGGAAAGCCAGTACTCGCCTTGGAGAGGCTTGACCCAGCGGGTGGCGGTCCCGATCGAGCGATATCCCACCCGCAGGCAGACAGGCAGCGACTTGTGATTGGCGGCCCCGATCAGGAATTCGAATCCTTCCGATGGATAGCCGGCCAGCAGAGCGCGTTGGAGGGCTACCGCGGGCCCCGCGGTCCGTCGCGTGGATTCAACCGCGAACTCGGAGGGTACTCCAGCCTTCAGCAGGCGGCCATTCACGTGTTTATTGGTAGGGAAAATAGACCCGCAACCGATAATCCGGTTATCGTTGTCGTCGACCACCAGCCAGGTTTTTGCCGGTCCCAGAGGGTTCTGGTCGTAAAACCAGCTCAGGCGTTCCCCTTCCTTGCCCGCGATGCGCAGATTGTTAAAGTTCGTCCAAAGACGGATCAGATCCTCACGGTGGTCAGCCATCCGCAGCGGTATCACGGTACAGGTCATGCGATGACTCCCCGTTTTTTGGCTCTCAGAACGCGAATGGCTCCTTCGTATTCGAAATATGAAATATCTTCATACCCCCCATTTTTTTCAATAAGCCGCGCGGCCAGTTTTTCCTGCCGTTCGCCAATTTCGAAGAAAAGCATTCCACTGGGCTTCAGCAGGCTCAAGGCGCCAGCGATTAATCCCCTGAAGATATTGATGCCATACGGCCCGCCGTCCAGCGCGACGCGCGGCTCGTGGTCAATGATTTCAGAAGCCAGTTTTTCCAGGGAAGCCGTGGGGATATAGGGAGGATTGCATACGATAAAGTCGATTTTCCCTTCGTATCCTTTGTCCTGAAAAGGGGAGAACAAATCGCCGCAAAATAAAGAAACCCTGTCCCCGAGCTTGTAGGCATCGATATTGCGCTGGGCGATCGCCACTGCCTTCGGGCTGATATCGGAAGCGAGAATCCTGACCTGTTTCGACCCCATGGCGATGGAGGCGGCGATATTCCCGCAGCCCGTTCCAATCTCTATTAAAAGAAGCTCTTTTTCAAAGGCCTCTTTCTCTAGAATCGCCTGTAGCGCGGTGTCCACAAGAACCCGCGTCTCGTTTCTCGGAATCAATGTGTCAGGAGTACATTCAAAGGGATGTTCCATGAAATCCGCTTTTCCTAGAACATACTCCCGCGGGACTCCCGTTTTCTTTTTTTGAATTTCCTCAGACATATCGATACCGGATCAACCAGAATGAAGAGAATGTTCTCCTGGGCGCTTTTAATATTTTTGGGGAAATAACGGTTTCCGTACGCCGCCCCACTGTTTAGAAGATTATAAGGGATTTCACTCTTTCACAATGTCTCTTTTAAGCTGCTCCAGACACCCCCACGGGCGCCTGTTTTTGTTCCCAGGCTTCCTTCAACAGCCGGCGGGCTTTATATAGGCGGGACATCACGGTTCCTTCCGGAACCCGAAGCCGTTGAGCGATCTGGTCATAGGACAGGTTGTTCAAGAAAAACAGTTCCAACATCCGGCGATAGGGCTCCGGGACCCGGCTCAACGCCTCGTGGACATGGGCAACCGAATCCTGGTCAGCTAATTCCTGATGAACGGAATCCCGCTCCGTGAGCGCGGCCGGGAGAAACGTTTCATCTCCGCGGGTCAATTCCTCAATTGAAAGAGTTTCTTTCTTCCCTCTGGCCATCGCTTCATTTAGCGCGATGCGGTAAAGCCACGTATAGAAAGAAGCTTCCCCGCGGAACGTATGAAGTCTCTCGAAGGCCTTTATAAAAGCATACGAGACAACGTCTTCCGCCTCGGTTTCGTCTCGAGATGTTTGCCGCATGCTTTCGATGAGTCGTGGTTTGTATTGCTGAATCAAAATGTCGAAGGCCGCGCGATTCCCGGAAGAAGCGGCCTGAATGAGTTGGTACTCCGCGGTTGCCCCGGACTTAAACCGCTGTGATTTGCCTTCCAGGCAGTTGACGACGCGCTCGATAAGCTCAGGCGGGTTCAACGGTTTGGAGATGTAATCATTGGCGCCACTGGAGAACCCTCGCAGCCACTCCTCCGGTCGCCGGCGAACCGTCAACAGGAGAATCGGAAGATCTTCCCAGGCCGGATCCTGACGCAACTGATGGCAAATCGAATAACCGTCGGTGTCCGGAAGATTAATGTCGAGGATCAGCATGCCGGGCCGGCATTCCTGCAAGAGCGCCAAGCCCTGTTTGCCGGTGTCTGCAATAACAATCTCCAAACCGGCATGACCCAGAATGCGTTTGACGAGAATTTGATAATCCTCTTCGTCTTCGATGTAAAGAATGGGGTTGAGGCTCATTGGTATTTTCCTCGCCTGATCAAATGCGTCATCCCCCGTGGCCGCTGACGGGGGATCTATCAGGTTGTTTCGGCGATGATAGACCCCCGACAGTGGCACTCGGGGGTGACGACTTTTGTTTGAACGCCTCGGCCTGGGAACTCGCCGAGGGGACCGTGAAAGAAAATACACTTCCTTCTCCCGGTTGACTGGAGACACTTAGTGTGCCGCCGTGCAGTTCGACAAGGGCTTTGCAAATGGAAAGTCCAAGCCCCGTTCCTTTTGGGCCTTTGACGTTTTGCCGTGCCGAGTGCACCTGTTCAAATTTATTGAAAATTTTCGCCTGGTCCTCCAAGGCAATCCCTATCCCGGAGTCTTTGACGGAAACGCGCAGCCTATCTTGGCCGATTTCAGATTCTAAACGGATTTCAAAGCAGCCTTTTTCCGGGGTGAATTTGATCGCGTTGGACACGAGATTCGTAATAATTTGACGAAGTTTGTCCGGGTCAACAAAGGCCTCCGGTGTTTCCTGTGCGGCCTGTACTTCCGCGGTCAGTTGTTTATCCCTGAGTTTGGCATGAAAAAGCGCCAGAACGTCCTGCGCCAGGTGAGCCAGATGTGTTCGTCGGGGTTCCAGGGTAATTTTCCCCCGCTCAATGGCCGCCACGTCCAGCAGATCGTTGACAAAGCGGGTGAGACGCTGGGTATTCAGGCGCAGTCGCTCCAGATATAAGTCCCAGTTCGCGGGATCCAGGCCCTGCCGTCCTTCGTGGCCGATGAGATTGAGATAAGACTCAATAGCGCCCAGCGGGGAACGCAGCTCATGTGTGACCGCCGAAACAAAATCTTCCTTCATCTGGTCCAGTTCGCGCAGCTGCTCAGCCATGCGGCGGAAGGCGCGAGCCAGAAACCCGAGTTCATCCGGCCGGCGGTCCATCGGGGCGAGGTCCAACTGGTATTTCCCGCTCCCGATCAGGCCGGCCGCCTCTGCTAAACGGCTGATCGGTCGCGTCCAGGATAGCGCCAGCAGGAAACAAATCACCAACGCAAGAATAAACGCTGTCCCGGCGATCAGTGACACGCGTTTTTGGAGTTGCAGAAGACGGGCACGAATCAGATTCTGAAAATACAGCTCGGAAAATTCGGCCCGGGCGGTGGCGATCCAGCGGTTGCCAAGCCGGATGGGTTCGCTCAAAACCAGCACCTCCGTTCGAGAGAGTTCAGGGGGGGCCGAGGTTTTCCCGATCTGGGTCGGTTCCGAATGGGCAAGGATTTCTCCCTGAGTCCCGATTACGCTGGCACTGATGAGGGAAGGATTCCACTTTTGGAGCCATCCCGTGTATTTGACGAGCAACAAATCGTCATTGGTTAAGAACGATTCTTGGGCGATATGTATCAGATTCTGCAGAACAACCCGACGCTCTTGTTCCGCTTCCTGCTCTATGGACCGGCGCTCCGAGAAGTAGAAGGCCACGCTGAGGCACAAGGTTGTGCCGATCAAAAGACTCGAAACCATCAGAGCCAGCTTCGGGAAGAGCTTCATGGCGCATTCCTGGAAAACGCCAATTCCCGTTGCGCTTTGGCGAGAGCATTTAGAGCTTTCTCATAATTCGGATTCAGTCGCGTCGCGACGCGCCATTCCCTCAGGGCTTCGTCCAACCGGCCGCTGGCGTAGGCGATGAGACCCGCTTCATAGTGGAGCTGAGCGGCTTTGGGGTCCTGGCGGCGCTGCATCTCCGTTTCAACCATCGCCAGATACGTGCGGGCCTGTGAATGCGAAGGGTCGATCGTCAGCGCTTCTCGAAAAGAGTCTCTAGCCTGACGGTATTGCTCATGTGCAAGACTCCCGGAACCCTTCTGGATCAGCTGCGCAATTTGCTGGTGTTTTTCCTCGCCGAGGCGTCGGGCGCGGTCTTTCTCGGCGGCCGCCTCGGCCTGGACAATATAAGTTCCCAGCTGCGGATACTCCGGATCGCGGATGGCCAATTGCCGGAAAACATCCAGGGCCTCAACAAAATGATGTTGGTCATAAAGCGCCAGCCCGCGCTGGAAAAGCGCCCTGAGGTCATTCACACGCTTTTCTTCGTCCGCATGGGCCCGGGCGATTTTTTCGTACGTGAGAAAATGAAGGGCTCGGAGATGTTGAACAACTTCGCCGACCGCATGCGAGGGTTCAAGAAGCGCATGAACTTTCTGCCATGCGGTCAGCGCGGCCGGGTAATCGGCCTGGCCGAAAGCATAGAACCCTTCGTACGAATAGCGCTCTTCTATGGAAAGGGTGGCACCGTGATCGAGGGCCGTCCGCAAACGGCTTTGAAGCTCGCTCAGCTCCCTTTGGGACTCGATATGCGATGGATTTTCAGAAAGCACTCTTAAAATAAGATCATTGGCCGACAGGAGATGCCCCAGGTCGCGTTCAAGACGGGCCTGCTCGCAGAGAGAGCGCCAGCGCTCTTCTCGCGAGCGTTCCTCCGCTTGTGTTGTGTCGAGAATAGCGTTCGTGATGGGGGCGGAGTCCCGGCGATTTTCCTCCAGCCGTTGGGATGCGTTGGCCAGGAGCGCGAGACGTTTTTCCTTGACCGTGGAGCGCCGATGCATCTCGATCTGCCGGGCGATGAGATTCACATAAGCATGCGCCTTCGGATTTTGAGGGTCCTTTTTCAAGACTTCCAAAAACTTCTCCATCGCTTCCGTCCATCGTCGTTGTTCAAAAGCAGCAACCCCGTCTTGATAAGAAGAAGTGTTCTGGCTTGCTGTTGCGGGACGACCCATGATCAAGAACAGTCCGGACAACAGGAAAAAGAGATGGCTGGAGCGTTTTATCATGGGAAGATCATCGAATAATCATCAATTTGCCAGTTTTGCCGTCGGTTGAGGATTCCACCCGCCAGAGATAAACTCCACTGGCCGCGTGGCCGCCGCCGGTGGTGTTGCCGTCCCATTTTTCACGGCCCATGGATCCCGTAACGTCCGAATGATGAATCTGACGTACCAGTTCCCCGCTGAGTGTGTAGATGCGGATAGCGCACTCCGAAGGCAGGTTTGCAAAAGTCAGGCCTGCCGCTTCCGTCCCGGTTTGCCCGGAGCCGGTACCGGTGTTCGGTCCATGAGGCCGCCAGGGGGTCGGGAAAACATATACATCCACCGCGCTGCCGTCTGCACTACCCATGAGCGCAAAGACGGAGAAACGCGTGATGGGAGCGGTCACATGGGTCCCCTCCGCCTGACTGGCCGGAATTTTAACCCAGAGTTGATGTTCCGTGTCGAGCGCCCAAAGCGCCAGCGTTCTGGAACGGACCAGTGGCGGGATGGTGCTGTCCATGTTGTTGGTGTTGATGGAAAAATAAACCGGCTTATGGAGGCTGTTGATGGGAACGCCTTGCAGGTTATAAGCGCAGATTTCACTGATGGCCAGAGGTGTGCGGTAAGGACCTCCGGTGGCCTGCGCTTTTTCATTCGCCGTTTGCAGGATGGCCGGATCGACTTGAAGCGGTTTATTCAATGGGTCTTGGCTGAACAGCAGGGTTGAATAATCGGAAAGCGCATCGGAGGGGACATGAACATTCATCGCCGGGAGAGAGTTGTTCGTTGCGACTCCGGCGCTTGCTGACCCCGCCAAAGGATGGAGGACATTATTATCCTGACGGGGATCCAGAACGGTAATAAAGGGAACATGCACCGCGGATTCAAGAGAGAAATCATCGATGTTTTGCAGCCCGGGCTGGACAGCAACCTCGTAGAGCGTATTTCCCTGCCAGGAACTTTGAGGGGTCAGCGTTACCGTGCTACCGGTGATGTCGTAGTGGAAGGAGGTTGGCTCAATGACGTTCTGTGGCTGCCCCAGGTGATCCGTATCCAGATAAACAAGAATGTTGGTTGGGATCGAAGCGGGATCCAGTAGATCCGAAAAGACCAGCGTGATGCCGGCGTCGAGCGGTACCCCAACCTGGTAGCCGTCCTGCAGAATTCGGGTCGATCCAATTTGCGCGCTCAGTAGCTTCAAAGAGGAGGTATTGCCAAATCGACCGCCGAAGTAGCCGTTGAGTTCATCCCAATCCCCAAAGGTGGATTCACTGCCGGAGATATCCTCTCCCACGGCATAGGCCGAGGAATAGTCTGCGGAAGTCACTTGATTGACCCCTGTGCAGCCGATAAGAGTTCTGGTCAGCGTATGATCGCCGCCAGAGGCGATATCGGCCCTGGCGGTCGCGGTCGACAGAAACAGGAAGCCTGTTAAAGTGACGCTAAGGTTGAGATGGGACCAGAACTTTAAGTTCTTCATAGGTTTTATTCATCATCTCCAGCGCTTGCGGATGAGATGGATCGATTTCCAGCGCTTTGTTGAAGTCCACTAACGCTTCGGTGTAGCGCTGTTTCTTATATTCTTTTAAGCCCTTCAAATACCATTCCTCGGCGATGGATTGAGGATCGCGCGCCGGTTTGCCAAAACGAAGCGTCAAGCCGATCCGGTGCGCTTGGCCCAAATCTCCAGCCGCCAGGTAGGCGTATCCGATTTCCAAAGTACGAAAACGGATCCCCGCTCCAAGCCGCAGGCCATTGCCAAGATCTCCCCGGCTCGTATAACCACCGCGGATAACAAATGTCTTGAGCGTCCAGACCTCCACCCCAGTGCCAAAAGTGCGTTTACCGTCATTCGGTTGCTGCCCGTCCATAGTGAAGATGATTGACTCGCCGAGGACTTCCCCTGTCCAGGATAGCCCGGCATTCAAACTGCGGGGTAAAGGAAAAGATTCGGAGTCAAACTGCATGGGGGTTCCAAGATTGCGGAGGCAGAAGCCCGCACGCCAACCCTCCAGGTATTCCCCCCAGGCTTTGCCCGGCACGACTAGCAGGCCCCCATCCACAGCGTAGGCGCTTGCCGTAACAGAGGCGAGTTTTTCTTGTATGTATTTGGCGGAAGCCCCGATCAGGAGTTCGGATCCCATCCGCCGATTCTTCCAAAGGGGCCTGGCGTAGCCGAGAGAAAGAGAGGTATCACTCGCACCAACGGCGTTCGTTGGTTGACCGGCAGCGTCATAACCATCAAATTTACTGACATTTAAAAAAGTTGCGCTGGCAGCAAACGCACCCAATGTTTGATGCGGATAAGCATAGGCGGCATACTGCTCAGTGACATCCTGAAAATGCTGGGTGTGAGTAAAACCGGCTTCCTGAACCTGGAGTTGAGCCAGCCCGGCGGGATTCCAATACATCGCAAACACATCATCAGCTAGGCCGACCTGCGCTTCGCCCATGGCGATGGCGCGCGGGCCAACGCCGAGTTTCAAGAAATTAGCTGAAGTCGTTCCCGAATCCGCGGCATAAACACTCGCCAGATTAAGGAATGCCGCCGCGATACAGGAAAACCATTTCACAAGAGCCTCTGTTCCATTAGAGGTTCTTCCTGAGAATTTATTCATTTGAAATTACATGTAATGGTGTGTGGCGGTTGAGAGGCAGGCAACAGCATACATGATCAGCGGGCATAAATCTACGACGATAAAACTGAACAATGTTGACGAAAAACGGGGAATCTATTTCAAATATAGAGATATTTCGAGAGGTTGATACAACTCCGGCTGATCAACAAAAAGGGAAGAAAGACCTACAAAATATGATGCAAATTGCTTGAAGAGTCTTGAAGGACAGAGTAACCAATGTTAAACTCCCCTTAGTAAGAAATTTGGAGTAGGGCCAGAACAATCGGGCAGATCCAGGTGAAATAAATGCGGATTGGATGGGCGCGAACTTTTGCGGCGGTTGTCTTTGCGGCTTCGACTTTGTCAGCCGCTTCCCGGCTGTCGGTTCAAATGTCGGGACGAGTCCTGACTCCGAACGGGGACGGTATCAATGATGCCGTGACGTTTAACATCCAGTCCGATCAGGAATCATCTGCCCAGGCCACCGTGATCAATGTCCAAGGCCGGCGCGTTGTCACATTGTTACCGGAAGCCTCCGGCCGGTATCAATGGAATGGCCGCGATGAAACCGGGCGGGTGGTTGAGTCCGGGGTCTACCTCGTGCAGATTGTGCAGAATTCTTCCCTCTTCAACGGCGTCGTCGCCGTCGCCCGCTGATCCCTTAAAAACCTGAAAATAAATATGCCGGTGGTGCCCCCAACGGCCCGCCACAAGACAGGCGGGCCCCCCCGAGCGGTGTGGCGGGGGATTTGAGCGCCACACGACGGGCGCTCACCCGCCGGACGTCTGGCGGGTGAACCCGCTCGAAAGGGAAAGCCCCCCGTGCCCCCAACGGGATTTGAACCCGTGATCTCTGCCTTGAGAGGGCAGCGTCCTAAACCGCTAGACGATGAGGGCACGCGGGGCTTCCTAGATGGCATTCCGAGCGCTGACGGAAAGCATTATAACATCACGATCTAGTTTCCTGCTCGAGAGGGGCCGTTCTTTCCCCAGAGCGAAAGAGTCTTCCCTTTCCAGACAGGATGGTAGCGGGATTCCAGATAAGCGCGGACGATTTTAAGTTGGTGTTGTTCGCGATTTGTTATGTCAGCAAGTCGGGAGGGAGTCACCACTAAATTATTGGTGCCATCCAGGTTGGAAGTGACTTCTTGTTCTGTTGCTGGGTCGTACAAGTAGTCGGGAAGGTAATAAGGTGTTGGGTTCGAACGCCCGCAGATAAACCCAATGGCTCCTGCCCGGGTGAGCGTTAACAGGGGGACGTCCCGCGTGGCCAGTCGATCCGCTGCCTGGCATAGTTCCCGAATCTCCGGATCAATGATTGTCTGGCTGAGCGGGTCCGGGGAATGTTGCCAGCGTAACGCGGACCACCGCTCCACCGATGCCGTTGTCTGCAGGCGGAAACGGGAGAGCAGCGCCATCTGTCCATTGAGATAGAAGCCTATCCCCAGGGCTGTTCCTAAAGCCGCCATCGCTTTCAAAGGTTTGGCCCTCCAGGTTTGGTCCAATAACCATAGACCCAGCAGGAGGCTGTAGGGAGAGGAAAAAGAAAGATGTTCAAAATCACAGTGGGTCAGCGCTGGGAAAAAGTAGAAAACAGAGGCGCTGATCAGCAGAATTCCCCGCATTTTTTCTTTTGCATCTAAAAACGTCCAGGAAAGGCACAGCCAGGATCCCCCCGCGTACTGAATGGCCAACGGCAGGTACCAAAGGAAAAGAGCCGATGCGGTCGGCCCCTTCTGAAAGGCATGGTAGGCGATGCCTTCCATGCGCTGGTGCAGCCCCAGGCGAAGGTAAAGCTGGTTCAGCATGGCTTTGCATGCGCTCAGATCGCCCCAGACGGCTAAAAGGAGAGCCCCAATGGCTAATTCGGCACCGACGAAAACGATAAACAACCGCCACCGGGACCCCCTGTCTTCCCCAAAAAGCGAAGAGTAAAGCAGCGTCAAGCCAATCGCCGCCGTAACAAAAACCCCTAGTTCCATGCTGTGCCAGAATTGAAGACCCGCCAGAATCCCCGCGACTCCCGTTCGGATCCAGCGGATTTTGTCTTTCTCCTCGAATGAATAAACAAAAACAGTCAGAGCCAGCAGGCCGAAAAAATGCCGGTCTGGAAAATAGGGGCAGATAAGCGGAAACCCTACGGTCGCCACAATCCAGAGCAGACGATTCCTCAGGATCGCACGTAAAAGGAAGGCCAGCGCAACATATCCCAGGGGAAAAGTCAGCGCATCGATCAGTTTTTTGGAGGCAACGGAGATCCCGAACCAGGCGAACGCTGCCGCAGGCTTAAGAACGTTGTGAAGGACTCCCTGAGCAATGAAAATGTCGCGGAAAAGAACTTTGCCATGCAAAAAATCCATGGCAGGGCCCAATTGATCGGCTTCATGGTAAGTATCCACCGCAAAGGGTGGGTTCCAGCCCGGGAAAACCCACACGTACAGAAGAACGAGACTTGGGATAAAGACCCACAAAGAAATCTTCTCGGAAGGCTCTTCCCCTTGATTGATATAGCCTGACAGGGCAACCCCGAAAGCACCGAGGGAAACGGCGAATAGGGCCAGCCGACCGATCGCGCAGAGGATAGAAATCATTGCTCCTACAGCAACGAACTGGAGGAGGATTAACCCGAACAGGACGAGCGGTCGGCTGCGATGCCGCCACGCTTTTCGGTTAGCGGTATGCCACGCCAGCGTAAAAGCCGGGATAAAAGTAAGAAATAAAAGCTGAAAAAGAACTTGCTGATCTTTATTGTTTCCGAGGAAAAACCAAGTTTGACGGAGCGTGTGGCTGGCATTACCGAAGAAGCCGAGACTGATGAGGCGGGCCAGAACGAGTGATACGGCAAAACCACTGATGGCGAACCAGGCCGAACGCCACCGGTTGCCGGCTGAATCGATCACGAACCAGGCAGATTCAGGCGGTCGGAGCCTTCGCCGATGCTCGCCGCCGCCGGTTCTCCTTCCATCGGGCGGTCTCCGGCGGAGATGAGTTTTTCCTCAAAGCGCGTCAACCGCCGCTCGGCTTCAGAGAAGCGCGTCTGGGCGTTTGAAATGTGCATGCCGACTTTCCGAAAATCCTCCGTAAAGCGCATGAGTTCATCCCGGAGACGGTTCAGCTGCTGGATAATTTCTTTGGCGCGCTCTTCCACGCGCATGCCGCGAAACCCCTGGGCCAGCGTCATCAGATACACATAAAAAGAATTGGGAGAGACCGGCATCACCTGCCGCGACGTGGCATAGGCGTAGAGCGCCTTTTCGCCGTCCTCTTCCTCCCCCTTGATGATGGTTTCGTAATACACGTTCTCCGCCGGAATGTACATCAGGGCAAAGGGAAAGGTCCCTTCATCCGGCAGGACATATTTTTCGCGGATATCATCGATGTGTTTCTTCACGTTGCGAACAAACTCCTTGCGGGCGGCCCGGCGCTCCTCGTCCGTTTTAGCTTCGAGCATCCGCCGGAAATTCTCCAGCGGGAATTTGGCGTCGACCGGGACGATCCCGTCTTTCAGGCGGATGATGGCATCGACCACGTTCCCGGTCTGGAAACGATGCTGCAGGGCGAGATGCTCGGGAGGCAGGATCTCCCGAAGAAGGTTTTCCAGCAGGACCTCCCCCATCCCGCCCCGGAGCTTGGGCGGCCGCAGGATATCCTGCAGGGAGGTGATGTCTTTCACCATCGACTGGATTTGGATGTTGGCTTGTGAAAGCTGTCCCAGCTGATTGCGCAAGTCGCCGTAGATTTTCGCGGCATTGTCCAGGCGCTGGTTGATCTCGCCGGAGGAATCGCGCAGGTTGTGAGAGACCGCTTCGAGCTGTTTCTGCAGGAGCGTCGCGTTTTGTGAGAGGTTCTCTGATACTTGCTTGCGCAGGGAATCGATTTGCTGCTGCATGAGCGATAGCCCCGCGTCCGGGGACGGGCGACGCATCCGCAGAAGGAGTCCCACGACAACGATCACAAGAAGAGTGGTCAGGGCGACGAGGGAAAGGAGCATAACGCTATTCTATCACGGCGGGCTGGGCCGCATCCGGTCCATTCGGGCGGCCTGGTCAAAGGCCCATTGCGCCCGGGCGCCGCGCTGGGTGACGTAGTAGAGAGTCCCCATCCAGCGGAAAGCTTCCGGTTGCCGGGTAATGTCGTAAATGAAAAAACAATTGCTCACCAGCGCTTTGGGCTGGAGATGCGCCTGCGGCCAGGCGAATCCTTCCGGAGCGGACTGCATCACTTTGGTGGCGATCGCCAGGTAAACCGGTCGGCTTGTCTCCGCGATCAGCTCGCCTTGATACTCCCGGCTGACCAGCGCGGGAGAATACAGGTCCTGATAAACCAACCCCTCGGCGCGCGGATCTCCCGCTCCGGAGTAGCAAAGGATCAGTCCAGGCCGGCCTTCCTTTTCCCAGTAATGCGCCAAAGCCGGGAGCGACTGTCCCCAATCCTGATCGGAATCTTCCATCCAACGATATCCCTGACGAGGTCCTCCGGCCATTTCGTTGAAATAGGAAAGATAATTCGGATGAACCCGATACACATCCACCCAGGCCAGAACCAGCAGAACCCCCAGCGCCGCACGGCTCGGAAGGCCCTGAAGTCGGCTCGCCACCCCGGCGGCCAAGCCCGCGATCGCCAGATACACCGGCGAGAAATGAACCGATGACACAGCGGATCCAAAGAAAAAGGCCGGGATCAAACACGCGCCTGCGAAAATCATGAAATATTGGCGGGCCGCGCGTTGTCCCGGATTCTGAATCCGGGCGAAAGCCCCCCAGAGGCCGAGCGCGATCACGCACAGCGGCGCTTTAATCAGCCAGGCTGCCCACGAAAGATAGGCAGGAGCGATTTTGTAAGTTTGACCATGCCAATAGTAAGGCAAGGGTCGATTAAACAGCACAAAAACATTTACAAAGGACGCCCGAAAAGCTTCCCAGGCCCCTGACCACGGAAGATACGCCAGAAAAACCACCAATGCGGTTGAACCCAGTAATTTAAGCAGATCAATCACTGGGGAATATATCGGCGTTGTCTTCGTTTGCCGACGGTTTAGAAGTTGCAGAGCCAGGAAAGTAAATACAAGCGGTAACGCTGACAGTTTGCACAGAAGCGCCAGACCTGTTGAGGCCCCGCTGGCGTATAAAAAACGGTCCTCCCGGTTTTCCATCCATCGGCTATGGCACCAGAGCGCCAATAGAATAAAAAGATACATCGGCGCTTCCAGGAGCGCGAGACTGGCCCGCGAAAGGAAGATCGGCGTAGCCAAATAGCAGAGAAGGCTGATCAGTCCGCCGCCCACCCCCCAACTGGCGCTCATCCAGCCGAACAAAAGAGCCCCAGCCAGCACGGAGCAAACAACCGCCGGGACGCGGCTCCAGAAGATCAGTGTTTTCGGGTTCAGCCGGTTATGAAACGTAAAGGAGAAACCAGCCCGGTAATCATCCTGGGTATTCCCCGTTGGGGAAAATTCCAGCCGCGCTGGCCGAAGCGGGAGCAGGGGAAAGGACGAAATCAGCTTGGCCAGAAAAGGATGTTCGCGGTTGCGGGTGATGGAACGGGTCTGCCACTGGGCGACGCCGGCGGATGGATAAACGATTTCATCCCATGCGGGGGATAAATGGCGGGCGGCGTGAAGAGAAAAGAGCAGATGAGCCGTCAGCAGCAGCGAAGCGATCCCCCAGCCCATGCGCCGCGTCATGGCTAAGGAATCATCCCGAGCGCGATCCAGGCGCCGGTCCCGTCGATGACGACATCCTGGACGGTGGCGCCCCGGCCCGGCGTGAAGCTTTGGTGGTATTCGTCGGTGGCGGCATAAAGAAGGGCCAGGAGCAGGCTCCACGCGAAGATTTTTTTCCACGGCCAGAAGGTGCTGCCGGTAAGCGCGCGCGCGATCAAGCGTGCCAGGATCCCGAAGATCATCATATGCCCGGCTTTTCGAAGCGGGTAATCCCACCACGGTTGCACGAATCGCAAGTAGGGGAGGCTGGAAAAGTAAAAGATAAAAGCGGCCCAAACGATGACCGGCAGCCAGAGCGATCCAACCTCCATAACCGACAAACGGGGCCTGCCGGGATGTTCCGGTTTCAAAGAGTTCCCCTTTTCCAATCCTGATAAGCCGGATACCATCGTTGCGCTTTCCAGAGGACTTCCCAAGCCGTGTTCCGGGGAAAAATCACCGTGCGGCGTAAGCGGTAAAGGTTCGCGGCATGATCTCTGGGAGCGCGATCCGTGGCAAAGGCCACTTCATAGCCGGCGTCACGGACCATCTGCTCAACGGCCGGAGTGCTTTCCCCATAGGGGTAGGCAAAAATGGGAATCGTTTCGCCGAGAAGGTCCTCCAATTGTTTTTTGGATTCACGGATTTCCCGCCGGGCGGCATCGGGGGTCAGCTGGGGCAGATGGACATGGTGACAGGTGTGACCGCCGACGTCCATGCCAGCTTTTCGCCAATGACGAAGCTGGTCGCCGGAGAGAATCCGCGCGGAACCGTTGTCCCATGCGTTGCGTTCTTCCCCTGTGATGGCAAAAACGGTAGAGGAAAAACCAAACTCCTGCAGAACCGGCAGCCCTAATGTGAGAACTTCCTCATAGCCGTCATCAAACGTAATGGCCAGCCCACGGGTTGGAAGAGGACGTTTCTCAAGCAATAGGCGAACATAGTCTGACAGGGGGACGCTCCGGTACCCTAGGCGTTTGAACCAGGCCAGGTGGCGACGAAACTGTGTCTGGCTGACTGCGATGCGATTGGGATCAACGGCCCGGGACGGCTCCTGGGCGAGCAGCCGATGATAGGTCAGGATGGGTAGATAAGTCATGTGCGAATGAGGGACTGATAAACAGCGTCGACCGCTTCGGCTGTCTTCCGGATATCGTAATACTTTTCAACCTGGCCGCGGCCCCAGCGGCCCAGCTCTTCCGCGCGTTCCGGCGCCAACAACAGGTCGCGCAAAGCCAGCGCCAGCGTTTCCGGAGCAAATGTTTTTGGCACGAGATGATCCCCGAAATTGGTTCGTAAAGCCTGCGGCCAGGTTTCAGGGCCGCAGATTCCCAAAACGCCCCCTTCTCCCATAATGATCACTGGTTTGGCGCTGGCCAGGCTTTCCAGCGCCGAGCGTCCCCCGGCGATGACCATATCCACGTCATGCAAAAAGGCCGGCAGGTCTTGGATGAAGCCGATGGACTCCACGCGCGAGGGAGCAACGGCGGTGTTGACCACGCGCAGTTGTTCGACAAACGCCGCGGCGCGATCCTCCGGAACTTTCCCGGCAATCCGGAATACCGTTGGAGGCAGCGAGAAGGCTATCGATCTCAGCACCTCTAAAAAGAACTCAAAGGCTTTCCATCGGCCCCCGCTCAGGCGTCCCAATAACAGGAGTTGCTTCACAGCGGACCCCGGATTGGCCGCCGGCTGGAAGCGGTTCAGATCAACGCCATTACGAATCAGATGGATTTGTTTCAAGGGATAATGAAACCGTTGGGTCAGGTGATCCACCACCGCTTCATCAATGGCGAGCGCGGCGTCTCCGAAGCAGGGGAAGGCCCGCGAAAAAAGATGAACCGGCGGAGGTTGATGAATCGTCGTCACATGCGGAATCCCAGTAAGGGCCGCTGCCTGTGCCGCCACCCAGTGAGACCGGCGGGAATGCGAATGAATCAGCTGGATCTGATGGCGCCGGATAAAGCGGGCCACGCGCCAGGTATTCAGGACGCCGGCGGGGAACGCTTTTTGGTGGATCGGCCAGGAGGTATAGGTCTGGCCGTAATGCAGCCGGTCAGAAATCCAGAAGACCTCATGCTTCCCTTGCCAGGCTTCGGCCAGTGAGAGGCAATAGGTTTCGGAGCCCGCCGGCTCCAGGCAGGACAGCAGAAAGAGAATCCTCATAACATCAGCGAGCAGCAGACGGGGGTGAGGGTAACCAACGGATCGTCATTACGGTTTAGCCAAAAACGCTTTAATGCCGTTGACGATGGAGGCGGCCACCTGTTTCTGAAATTTGGGGTCAAAAATCATCTGTTCCTGTTCGGGCACGATGATAAACGCCTGCTCCGCGAGGAAGGAGGGCATCTGGGTCATGCGGCAAACCGCGAAATCCGCATAGAAAAGACCGTGATCGGGAAGCGGCAAACGCTTTCGATAGTCTGAGTGAATAACCTTAGCGAGGGTCAGGCTTTGAGGGTGATACCAATAAATACTGAACCCGTTATTCCAGACAGGGTTTTCGCTGTTTCCAGCGGCGTTGCAGTGAATGCTAATGAAGAGACGCGCGCCGCCTTTCCAGGCGATGCGCGGACGGTCATAAAGCGGAATATCGCTGTCCGTCTCGCGGATGAGAAAGGGGTTGGCTCCGGCACGTGCAAGAGCGTCCCGGACGACGTTTGCAATAGCAAGATTGGCGTCTTTTTCCAGCGTCCCGTGAGGGCCGATGGCGCCGGAATCCGAGCCGCCGTGACCCGCGTCGACAGCGATGGCCATCCCCGCGAGACCATCTTTCAACCAGGGTTTCCGGATTTCGATCAGCAAAGTTGTTCCTTCGTACCGGATGTCGTAGCCCCACCATTTCTGGAAAGCCGGCTCGATGACGAGCTGAACCGTGTCCGGGGCCGTCTGCCGCCAGCGGACTTGCTGGATCAGCGTGTCAAAAGGATCGTAACGGATGAGGTCGGTTTTAGCGACGGCCCCATAGAGCGTCACCACCAGCTGCGCCGGATTCAGGTTCTGCTCCGCGCGATAGGGCAGCACATCCCCTAATGGAACGCGGATCAGCGTGTTCTCGTCCTGACGAGTCACGATAAAGTTTCCCAATGGACTTTGCGCCGGTTGCGTCCCCGGAGGAAGTTCTTGAACGGCATTTTCCCTCACCCAGCCGCTTTGCATCGCCGACAAACGAACCCGCCACTGGCCCCCCACTTTCCCCGTCAAGCGGACCCGCATGCCTTTGGCGAGAAAAAGATCATAGCCCCCGTCGGGGCCTGTGCGCGCCGCCACATCCTCCAGGAGCAGCCCGACCCGGGGCGCCGGCGTGTTGTCGATCGTCAGGCGGCCAGCGGCTTTTTCTTTTTCCGTGATGCGGCGCCTCTTCAGCGTCACCTCGATGGAGGCGCGGTGGACTTTATCTTCCGGCTGAATCGTGTAAAGGCCTTCGTAGATTCCCCGTCGGCCTGCGGAGGAGACGCCGACCTCCATCATCGGGATCTTACGGGCGACGCCTTCGATGGAAAACTCGGCGCTGGCGCCGGAGGATCCCTGGAAACTCACCCGCACGCTGTCTCCGGCCATCAGCCAGGCGTCGTCAAACGGGGAGACCGATCCTTTTTCAATCGTGAGAGGGCTTAAGGGGCTGGCGATAAATCCCGGCGCCACATAAATGCGCCGGTCCAGTTTGGCGCTGTCTCCGGCAGGACTTTTGACTTCCGCGCTTAAAACGAAATCTCCCGTACTGACCGGAACCATGGCCAGATATCCTCCGCTGGAATGGACATTGATGGTGCTGCCATTGATCGTCAGGGTGGAGCCGGGGACCACCGCGCCGAAGGCGAAAATCTGCGACAACAACGGGAGGCGCTGACCTTCGGTGGGATGAACGATAGTGAGCGTTGCGGGAGTGATCGTGGGGGTGGAGGGGATAACGGCGGAGACGGCCAGGGAAGGCAACAAACATAAGGTCCATAGGAACTGTAGGGGCGCACCGCTGTGCGCCCGAACATTATGCCGCATACCATTTGCATGCCATTTGATGCCGACATGATGGTTTATGTGGCGTTGTTTATTGGCGGGCGCACAGCGGTGCGCCCCTACACATCCCCTGTCAGACAACATGAGGCTTTTCATTATCCTTCTTGTCCATCTCGGCCAGTTCCGCGCGCTGGGGGTCATAGCCTTCGCGGCCCATGAGAGCGTAGGTATAAACCTTCGCCAGCTCCACGCCCGGCTGGTCAAAGGCATTGACGTCCAGCAGCTCTCCCATATAAGCGACTGCCATCTCAAAGAAGAACAATAGCTCGCCAATCGTGGCGGGCGAGATCTCTGAAATGGAAATCGTCATATTCGGGCGCTGCGCTTTGGTCAGCGCGGAGCGGGTCCCCTGTTCTTCGGCCTTCAGTAATTCATTCAGCGTGCGTCCGCTCAGGTAATGGCTCGCATCCACGGAAGGGATAACGGTCTTGCGCCCGAAATCCTTCACCGACAAGAAAGAAATAATCTTGTCAAAAGGCCCCTCCATGTAAAGCTGGGCCTGGGAGTGTTGATCCGTAACGCCTAGCGCTTTGATCGGAGTCGGACCCAGATGGACGGTTTTGCCGGAACGGTCCAGCTTCTTGCCCAGGCTTTCCGCCCAGAGTTGGCGGTACCAATCGGCCACGCACCAGAGATTTTGCGAATACGGCATCAGCACCGAGAGCTTGACCCCCTTCTGGTAGTAAAGGTATTGAAGGGCGGCATAAACCGCGGCGGGATTGTCTTTCAGGGACGCACTCTGGCAGCGCTTGGCCATGGCTTTCGCGCCTCCCAGGAGCTCAACGAGATCAATCCCGGTCAGCGCGGCCGAGACCAACCCGACCGGAGTGAAGACGGAAAACCGTCCCCCCACATTGCCCGGCACCTCAAACGTCATCATTTTTTCCCGGGCGGCCAGCTCGCGCAGGTAACCTTTTTTGGCGTCCGTGGTCAGCACAAAGTGCTGCGGGGCCCGTTTCGCGCCGACGGTTTTCTCCACGGCTTTGCGGAAAAAGAAATAATTGGCCAGGCACTCCGCGGTTGTTCCGGATTTAGAGATGACATTGAAGAGGGTCTTTTTGAGATCCAGAGTTTCCAATAGTTCGGCGGTCCAGCGCGGGTCCACGTTGTCGAGCACAAAAAGCCGCAGCCATCCTTTGCGGTCCTTCCGGTCCATCAGGTTCCAGTAGAACGGTCGAAGCGCCTGTTGCAGCGAGTTGTTTCCCAACGCGCTGCCGCCGATGCCCAGCACCACGAGCGTGTCAAAGGGCTTGCGCGCGCGGCGCGCCCAGCGCATGATCCGTTTGGCTTCTTCGATCTGGTTGGGCAAGTCGATGAAGCCCAGTTTGCCGGAGGCCCCCATCTGAGTCACCGAACGGTGCGCGTCATTCAGGCGCGGCTGTAAGCCGGAGATTTCCGGTTCCATCAGGCCGTGTTGAATGCCAATGGCATCGGATAAGCAGTGTGAATAGTTTAATGACAACATCGGTTTCTCCTTCTTCTAGTGGTATTGAACAGGTGGTAAAACGGATGACGACGGAAATTTCAATGAAACCACCGCCAGAGAGTCGGGGGTTTGCGTCAGCGGCGCGGGCTGCTGGACACGAACCGGGGTTTTCGATTTCTTCGGTTCCCCCAGGGCCAACGGTGAAAACGTTTTGGCTTTCGGCAGGGGGGCGGGGTTTCCAGTACGCCATGACATAAGCGGAACGTTTCATCGGGATGTGCAGGGCCCAGCCGACTTCAATCCAGTCAAAATCTTTAATCAAACGCTTGTTGGCCTTCCAGATCGCCACCCAGCCGGGCCCCTGACGAACCGGGGAATGTTTTTCAGCGATTCCCCACAGCGTATCCCCTTTGGCGACGGTATAAACGCCGCGGTCGGCCGTTTTTTGCTGTATCTTCAGCGCCAGCCAGGCCTCTTTGGCGAAATCCATGGCTTTGGGGTAATCGCCGGCCGCCTGGGCCGCCTTCGCGGTCCGCAACGGGACGGAAACGGATGGGATATCGCCGGATTCTTTCGCGAGCTTGCGATAAGCCTCTCCGACAATGGCGATCGTTTTCGCAGACGCTTGTAGAGAAATCGAAGGAAGCTGATTCTTCGCGATAGGTACCGCTGAGGAAACGGGGGTTACCGGAGATGATTTTCGAGCCGTCGTTGTGATGCGACCGCGCCACCACAATAAGCCGCTGATCCCAATCCCGCCTACTAAAACAAGGACAATCAAGAGTTGAAGCCGCGTGATCCGCACGGAATAATTGAACCATTTCCGTGGAGGATTGTCGATTTTATTGAACCCTCATCCGGGTCGCCAGATGTTGGCGACCCACCTTCCCCCTCAGCAGGGGGAAGGTGCAGCTCCCGTGCCATCTGTTCTCCCTCTCCCTGATGAGGGAGAGGGTTGGGGTGAGGGTTTCGGGGTCGCTTACCCGAGCGTGAGCGAGGCCGTCATCATGGCCGGGTCGGACGTTCCCTCGATCTTGAAGCTCAATTCTTGAAGCAGGGTCTGCATGCCGTTGTTTTCTCGAAGAACGTCCGCCTCCAGGCGGCACACCTTTTCATCCCGGGCCACCTGAATCAACCGGCGGAGCAGCTCCGACCCCAGGCCATGGCGCTGCACCTGATCGCTGACCAGGATCGCGAATTTGGCGTCGTTGCTTCCGTGAAGTTTGATCAACCGGGCCATGCCGAGCAATTGGGGTTCCTGGTCCTTGGTGTGGGTTGTTTCAGCGACGAGAGTGATCTCGCGGTCGTAATCAATGAAACAGCGCCGCAGTAACCGTTCGTGGCTGGTGCGCTGGGGCAGGGGCAGGGCTTGATGATAGCGGAGGTAGACGCTGCGTTCCGAAAGCGTCTCATGGAATTTGACCATCAACGGCTCATCCTGCTGCCGGATCGGGCGGATGGTGACCTTGAGATCGTCCTTTAGTTTGCTTTGGAACACATACTGGTTCGGGTAAGGACGGATCGCCAGGCGCGGCAGTTGATCATCTTTTAATGCCAGATCGTGCAGAACGACGCGTGCATCTAGGGCCACCAGTCCTTCGGGCGAAGCCAGGAGGGGGTTGATGTCGAGTTCTTTCACCCAGCGTTGTTCAGCCACCAGCTGGCTGAAGCGGACCATCAAGGTTTCAAGGGCCTTCAGGTCAATGGGTTTGCGGCCGCGGACACCTTTGAGCGCCTGATAGATCTTGGTCCGCTCCATCATCCGGCGCGCCAGAGTCGTGTTGAGGGGAGGAAGCCCCAGCGCGCGGTCTTTAAACACTTCCACCAGCTGTCCGCCGCTGCCGAACAGAAGGACCGGGCCTACTTGCGGGTCGATACTGCTGCCGATGATCAGTTCGTACCCGTCTTTCCAGGCGATCATTTTCTGGACCGTCACGCCCGAGAAAGCATTGGCGCCGGCTTTTTCTTTCACGGATCTTTCGATCGACTGGAAGGCCGTCCGGACCGCCTCGGCATTGCGAATATTCAGTTGTACGCCGCCGACATCGGTCTTGTGGGTGATGGTTTCGGAGTACAGTTTCAGAACGACGGGATACCCCACCTTCTCGGCCTGCTGCATTGCGTCCGACTCGGTTTTCGCGATCAATGTTTCAACAACGGGAATGCCATAAATCGCCAGAAGCTCTTTAGCTTCGGCTTCGGTCAGAAGAGTTCGTCCCGCGTCGCGCACTTTCTGCAGCAACGATTGGGCGCGGGTGGCCGCTTCCCGGCTTTCTTCGGTCAGAGCCGCGGGCGAAGGAGTTTCGTAAAGCGCCCGCAGGTTTTCGCTGTAGCGTGCGATATACGTGAAGGCGCGGGCCGCGGTGTCCGGATAAGCAAAAACCGGGATGTTGGCGCGCCGGAGAATGTCGGTCCCGGTGGTTACGCTGGCTCCCCCCATCCAGCTGGCGAGCACGGGTTTTCCCAGATTTTGCCCGAGGGGCTTGAGCGCTTCAGCGGTCATCGTGGCGTCGGTCATCGCCTGCGGCGTGAGGATCACCAGGAGTCCGTCACTCGCCGGGTCCTGAGCCGCGATTTCCAGCGTTTTGGCATAGCGTTCGGGCGAGGCATCGCCCAGGACATCGATCGGGTTGTTGTGGCTCCAGGCTGCCGGCAGGAACTTGTTCAGTGTTTCGGTCGTTTCTTTGGTGATGGTGGCGAGTTCCCCCCCGGTGCTGATCAAGGCGTCGGTTGCCAAAACCCCCGGGCCTCCGGCGTTGGTGATGATCGTCAAGCGGTGCCCGGCGGCCTGCGGTTGTTTGCCGAGAACTTCGGCCATATGAAAGAGGTCTGAAATCCGATTCACGCGCAGGACCCCTGCCCGTCGGAAAGCGGCTTCCAATACTTCGTCGCTGCCGGCCAAAGAGCCGGTATGGGAGGCGGCGGCTTTGGCCGCGCCTTCAGTTCGTCCCGCTTTAATCACAATGATGGGTTTGTTGAGAGCGACTTCGCGGGCGGCGGAAAGGAAAGCCCGTGCGTCGCCGATAGTTTCCATGTAAAGCACGATGCTGTGCGTATTGGGATCATCTCCCAGATAATCGATGAGATCTCCCCAGCCCACATCGAGCATGGAGCCAATGGAAAGAAAAGCGCTGAAACCGACGAGTTCCTGAAGGCTCCAGTCCAGAATGGCGGTCATCAGCGCGCCGCTTTGACTGATGAAACCAACATTCCCCGGTCGCGCCATGGTGGCGGCGAATGTCGCGTTAAAGCCATTCAGGGGGTTCATCACTCCCAGACAATTCGGGCCGACGATCCGCAGGGAGCCTTTTCGCGCTTCTTCGAGCACCTGTTTTTCCAGGGCCGCGCCTTCCGGACCTGTCTCTTTGAATCCAGCGGAAATAATGATGCTTCCTTTAATGCCGACCTGCACACAGTCCCGGATCACGCCCGGGACAGCGGGAGCGGGAGTCACTACAACCGCTAAATCGACTTTTTCCGGGATGTCCGCTACACGGGGATACGCTTTGACCCCCAGGACGTTGGAGCGCTTCGGGTTAACGGGGTAAACGGTGCCGCCAAAAGGGTTGCTGATCAGGTTTTTCAGAACGGTGCGACCGACGCTCCCTTGTGTTTCCGTGGCGCCGACGACCGCCACTGTTTTCGGGGTGAAGAAAATATCCAGAGCCGAATTCTTGTGGCTCATAATGTCGTGGATCGATTCGGAGACAGCGGATGGACGAGTATTTTCCATGGGAGACGAGATTTCCTTTCGCTTCGGAATAAATTGAAATACAGGTTAACCTATGAGCGCTGTCATAAGCCAGCCATCTGGAAGTCATGTTAGAATGAGTCTCCTAGCAGATGCAAGCCTGACGGGGAGAATATGGATTTCTTGATCACACTATTCCACGCCGACTCTGTCGCTCATGCGGTGCTCGTTCTCAGCCTGGTTTCCCTCGGGGGGCTGGCGTTGGGGCAGTTTCGCGTCTTCCGAATTAATCTAGGGATTGCCGGGGTGCTTTTTGCCGGCCTTGTTTTCGGATATTTCCACCTGACGCCCAACGATACGGTACTTGATTTTTGCCGGGATTTCGGCCTGATCCTTTTTGTCTATGCCATTGGCCTGCAGGTCGGCCCGGGTTTCTTCTCGACGTTTCGCCGCAACGGCCTCTCGCTCAATTTCGCTTCGCTCCTCATTGTCTTGGCCGGTGTTCTGATGACGGTGCTGATCGTCCGGGTCGGTCATGTGCCCGGGCTCGTGGCGGTGGGCCTTTATTCGGGGGGCGTGACCATCTCCCCCAGCCTCGGCGCGGTTCAACAGGTGCTGAAAGATGTCCCTCTTCTGCCGACCGGGGTGTCGGATGGACCGGCACTGGGTCTGGCGCTGGCCTATCCGTTCGGCATCCTGGGGACTATCCTGGCGATGATTCTTGTCCGCCTGAGCTTCCGTGTGAATGTTCAAAAAGAAGCCGAGCAGGTTTTGCTGGAACAACCCCATGCGGCGCCGCTTCAGACGATGAACATCGAAGTTCAAAATTCCAATCTCCAGGGAAAAGCATTGAAGGATATCCCCGGCTGGGAACAAGCGGGGGTGGTGGTCTCCCGGCTCTGGCAGGATCATCGGTTGAGCGTGGCGGCGCCGGGAAGCGTCTTGCACCTCGGGGATGTTCTCCTGGCGGTCGGCCCGCGGGACCGGCTGGAGGCGTTTCAGATTATCGTCGGGAAACCAACCGATCTCGATCTGTACACCCTTCCCAGCCTGATCACGACGCAGCGGGTCATGGTAACGGCGAAATCCGCGGTGGGCCGATCCCTTCAGGAGCTGAACCTGTTAAACCGCTATGGCGTGACGCTGACACGCGTCATGCGGGGAAGCATTGAGCTGGCCGCTGCGCCTTCGTTGTGCCTCCAGTTCGGAGATACGGTTCTGGTGGTTGGCGAAGAGGAAGCCATCCAGAAAGCCAGCCAAGCGCTGGGCAATTCCCCCCACCAGCTGAATGTCCCGCATCTGATCCCCATGTTTATCGGGATGGGACTGGGGGTCATTATGGGGTCGATCCCGTTTCATGTACCAGGTCTGCCGGCCCCTGTGAAATTAGGACTGGCGGGTGGGCCATTGATTGTGGCGATGATTCTAGCGCGGATCAACCGGATCGGTCCGGTGATCTGGTATATGCCGATCGGCGCCAATTTCATGATCCGGGAGTTTGGCCTGGTTCTCTTTTTGGCTTGCGTGGGCCTGCGGGCTGGAGAGCCGTTTTTCCGGGCGCTGCTCAATGGGTCAGGCTGGTACTGGATGGCCTGTGCGTCGCTGATTACGCTGGTGCCGCTGATGATCGGAGCCCTCTTTGTACGCCTGGTTTATAAGACGAATTATCTCTCACTCTGCGGCTTCCTCGCCGGGAGCATGAACTCCCCGGCCCTCGCCTTCGCTAATGCCATGGCTCCCTCGGATGCCCCGGCGATTGCCTTTGCCACAGTTTATCCGCTCGTCATGCTGTTGCGGGTTCTCACCGCTCAGCTCCTCGCGCTCTGGGTCTTGCGCTAGGCCATTTGACAACCCGTCTGGGCGAACCCATAATATGCCAACAAGGGAATATAAGCATATAGGACCCCATAAGCCGTGGATGGCGAAAGCATTGTTTTTAAATTAAAAGCGGATTTCTTCAAGGCATTAGCCCACCCGTTAAGACTGGCCCTCATTGAACGGCTGAAAAACGGTGAAATGTCCGTGGGGCAGTTGGTCAGTGCGCTGGAGGTCGAGCAATCGAGCATCTCCAAGCATCTGGCCATCCTCAAGCAGGCGGGCATTCTTCATTCCCGGCAGGAAAAGGTGACGGTTTATTACACGATCCGGGACCAGGATATTTTTAAAGTGCTGAATCCGATTATCGATATTCTTGGCAAAAAACTGAAGGAAAGCGAACGCATCCTGGCTCATCTGGGACGCCGCAAACCATGAAATTAACCGTGCGCGATGTCATGAAATTATTCAAGGTGTCGGAGAAGACCGTTTACCATTGGATTTATGAGGATGAACTCCCTGCGTCTCAAGTCCAAGGGCAATACCGGATGAACCGGGCCGAACTCTTCGAATGGGCATCGACCCGGCAGATCCCGGTTCCAACTGATCTGATTCAGAAGAAGGGCCCCGCGGCGTCATTCCAGCCCACGCTTTCCGGAGCGCTCACCCTGGGCGGGATTTTTTATGACGCCGCCGGAGACAGTCAATCCACGGTTTTGCAGGAGGTCGTTCGCCTGATGCCTCTTCCGGAGGGGTTTCATCGCGACGATCTGCTGCGCGTTCTCATGGCCCGGGAAGCGTTAGGTTCCACCGGGATCGGCGACGGCATCGCCGTCCCTCACGTACGAAACCCGATTATCCTTCCAATATCGCAAGCTTCGATAACGCTCTGTTTTCTGCGCACGCCGGTGGATTTCGGCGCATTGGATGGCCGGCCGGTCTATGCGGTGTTCACCCTGGTCAGCCACACCGTCCGCGCGCATCTTTATCTGCTGTCCCAGTTGTCCTTTGCGCTTCGCCAGCCGTCCTTCGGCGTACTCATCGCCCAGCGCGCTCCGGCCCCCCAGATCCTGGAGGCGGTCCGGCAGGTCGAAGCCGGTTTTCATCTACCCACCACTGAAAGACCTTCGCATTGAATTCCTGGATCCTTTCAACGTTTCTGTTTTCCCTGGTGTTGATTCTGGTCAGCGGGATACTTGATCCTTTTCTGCGCAGGATGGCCGGCCTCCGCTTGGGAACAGCGGTCCCCGGAGTGGTCATCGGTTCTCTTATAGGGCTGGTGCCGGCCTTGTGGATTCTCTGGAACGGCGCCACCGTTTCCGTGCAACTCCCGTGGGCTGTTCCCAACGGTTCGTTTTCGATGGCGCTGGATCCGCTTTCGGCTTTTTTCCTGGTCCCTCTTTTTCTGCTTTCAGCGCTCACCGCTGTTTATGGTTCGGACAATCTTTCACCATTTTTTAATGGGCTCGTGGCCAGCATCGCGCTGGTTTTGGCCGCGCGTAACGGTGTGCTTTTTCTGGTGGCCTGGGAAGCAATGTCTTTGTCGTCCTTCTTTCTGGTCACTCTTGAGCACGAAAAGGAAAGCGTCCGCGAGGCCGGATGGACGTACTTGGTGGCGATGCATATAGGCACCGCCTTTCTCCTGGTCCTCTTTATCCTCTTGGGCCGGGGGGCCGGAGGCCTCGATTTTGACCGCTTTGGATCACCTCAGACGTTGACTCCCGGTCTGGTCTCCATTCTTTTCTGTTTGGCGATCGTCGGTTTTGGCACCAAGGCAGGGTTCGTTCCCTTTCATGTCTGGCTGCCCGAGGCCCACCCGGCCGCGCCCAGTTATGTCTCCGCTCTCATGTCGGGCGTCATGATCAAGACTGGGATCTACGGCATTTTGCGCGTGCTCACCTTTCTGGGACCGCCGCCGGCCTGGTGGGGATGGCTTCTCGTCGGGATCGGCTCAGTCTCTGGCATTCTCGGTGTACTCTATGCTCTGGCTCAGCATGACCTCAAGCGTCTCCTGGCTTACCACAGCGTCGAGAATATAGGGATTATCGCTCTGGGCCTTGGGGTTGGCCTGCTCGGAGTCCATTACGGTTCAACCCCTCTGGCGGTGCTGGGGTTCGGCGGAGGCCTGCTGCACGTTCTCAATCACGCGGTGTTCAAGGGATTGCTCTTTCTCGGGGCGGGATCCGTCCTGCACGCGACAGGCACCGGCGAGATCGATCATCTGGGAGGGCTTTGGAAGCGCATGCCCTGGACCGGCGTGTCTTTTCTCGTCGGGTCCGTGGCCATCTCTGGCCTTCCACCTTTCAACGGATTTGTGAGCGAGTTTCTCATTTATCTGGGGGCCTTGAAGGGCATCACCTCCGCCACTGCCGTCGCCAGTGTCCCTTTTATCGCCGCGCTCATTGCCCTGGGGCTCATCGGAGGGCTGGCCGCGGCCTGTTTCACGAAGGCTTTTGGCGTGATCTTTCTGGGGGAGACACGCAGTCCGTACGGGGCGCAGGCGCACGAAGCCGGCTATGAGATGCGCCTGCCCATGGCGGCCCTGGCCATCGCCTGTTTAGCCATCGGGATTTTTGCGCCGCTCGGTCTGGATGGCGCGCTCAGGGGGGTGTTGGCCTGCGTCACTCGTCTCCCGCCTGAGGAAGTTCACAAGGGTTTGTCGATGGCCAGGATCCCCTTGCAGGGAGTCGTTTCCGTGGCGTTTGGACTCTTGGTCGGGGCGTTCCTCCTGGCCGGGCTGCGCCGGTTTCTGCTTCGGGGACGTCCTGTGGCGCAGGCCAGGACCTGGGGCTGCGGGTATTCGCAGCCGTCGGCCCGGATGCAATATACGGCCTCGTCTTTCGCCCAACCCCTGATCAGTCTCTTCCGGTCGACCTTGCGTACCCGCCGGACCTTCGTTCGACCCGAGGGACTCTTCCCGAAAGAAACGGCCTTGTCGACGGAAACGCCAGACCTCTTTCAATCCGGACTTTACCGGACAGCGTTTGACGGTATTGAAGCCGTGCTGTCGAAGTTCCGCTGGCTCCAGCATGGCCGCGTGCAGCTCTATATTCTTTACATCATGGTTACTTTGCTGATTCTTTTGATCTGGAGATTAGGATGAACCGGGATTTTTCACTTGTCGTCATCCCCTGCGGTCACTGGCAGGGGATCTATCCTGTCTTAGACATAGATTCCCCGCCAGAACCCGCGGGGAATGACGACATAAGCAGTGACAAGGTATTTCGGGTGAAACACCGATGAATGGCATTCCATTTTTTGCCGCTCTTCTTTTCGCCCCGCTGCTTTCCGGCATCATCAACCGCGTCAAAGCGGTTTTTGCGGGGCGACGCGGCCCGCCCCTGCTGCAACCCTATCATGATATGTTCAAGTTGCTGCGCAAAGGCGCGGTGTACAGCCGGACCACGGGCGGAGTCTTTCGTGCCGGACCGGTCGTCGGGCTGGCCGCTGTCCTGGCCGCGCTGATGATCGTGCCGTGGGGAGGCGCGCGGAGCGCGGTGTCCTTCCCGGGTGATTTTGTGATGATGGTCTGCCTGCTGGGTCTTCTGCGCTTTTTGACAGTGATCGCCGCTCTGGATACCGGATCGAGTTTTGAGGGCATGGGAGCCAGCCGGGAGGTCACCTTCTCCGCGCTGGCTGAACCCGCGCTTCTTCTGTGCCTGGCCGCGTTGGCCCGGCAAAGCCAGGCTCTTTCCTTGTCCGATATTTTCGCCGACTTACCGGCGGGGGTCTGGACGAATGCGGTCGCGGCGCTGGCACTGGTTGCCGCCGCTCTTTTTGTCGTCTGTCTGGCGGAAAACGCGCGCATCCCGGTGGATGACCCCAACACGCATCTGGAACTCACCATGATCCATGAAGTCATGGTGCTGGATCACAGCGGACCGGACCTGGCGTTTATTTTTTATGGCTCGGCGCTGAAGCTCTGGCTCTTCGAAGCGCTTCTCGTCGGAGTTTTGTCGTCTGGTACGGGTCAGGGAAACATTCTTTTTTGGATCGGCGGCATGGCGGGGTTGGCTGTCGTTATCGGGGTGGTCGAATCCGCGATGGCCCGCCTGCGCCTTTCGCGGATCGCGCCGCTTCTGGTGGGAGCCGGCGTCTGCTCGCTTCTGGCGCTGCTTCTGGTGATGCGATGAACGCCGATGTATTGATGGTCGCGATCATCCTGACGAACCTGATGCTTCTTGGGACCAGCCGTCTGGCCGAATGTATCCGCATGGTGGCCATCCAGGGGGTGGCCCTTGGGGTATTGCCGTTTTTTGTGAGCGGAGAGTTGACGTTTCACGTCTTCCTATTATCGGCTGGGATCATCGTATTGAAAGGCATTATGTTCCCTTTTCTCCTGTCCCGCGCGGTGCGGGAAGCGCATGTACGCCGGGAGGTGGAGCCTTTCGTCGGATTCACGCTTTCTCTTGTGCTGGGAGCTCTGGCGCTGGCAGCCGCGTTCTGGCTGAGTTCCCGTCTGCCGTTCCCGCTGTCACCGGGCAGCCCGCTGGTGCTGCCCGGAGGGTTCTTCATGATTCTGGTCGGACTCTTTCTGCTCGTAAGTCGCCGCATCGCGGTTTCCCAGGTGCTGGGGTATCTGGTTCTTGAAAACGGGATTTATATCTTCGGGATTTCTCTGGTTCATGAGCAGCCATTGCTGGTCGAACTGGGGGTGCTGCTGGACGTCTTCGTCGCGGTTTTTGTCATGGGAATTATGATTTTTCATATCAACCGGGAGTTTGATCATATCGATACGGACCGGATGGACACGCTGAGGGACGTGGATCTATGATTCTGGCGCTTCTGGCCATTCCCTTGGGCGGGGGGCTGGTGTCGTTGTGGCTCCGTCACGACCGCGTCCGCCGGGCGCTCCTGTTGGCCTGTGCGGTCTTGCATACTCTTCTGACGGCCTTGGCCTGGCGCCGCTTGCCCAGCCCCATCCTCCATGGTTGGATGGCCCTGGACCCGCTGGGGCTTTATTTCCTGTCGATCACGAGTTTGCTATTCCTTGCGGCCGCGGTGTATGGCGTCGGCTACCTGCGCCGGGAACATCACGGGCAAATCCAGGATTATGAAGAGCATATTTTTTATATCAATGCCCCCGAAGCCGTTTTCACCGGCTGTCTCCTGCTTTTTCTGGCGACCATGACGCTGGTAACGGTTTCGCAGCATGTCGGGCTTCTCTGGGTGGCGGTGGAGGCGACCACGCTCTCCAGCGCGCCTCTGATTTATTTTCATCGCCACCATCGCTCTCTGGAAGCGGCCTGGAAATATCTTCTGATCTGTTCGGTCGGGATCGCGCTGGCCTTGTTGGGTAATTTCTTCCTGGCCGTCGCCGCCTCCAGCCGGACCGGGTCCGTTCTGACTCTGGTCATCCCCGACCTGATTCCCCACGCGTCCCGCCTTCAGGTCCCATGGTTGAAGGCCGCTTTCCTTTTCTATCTGGTCGGCTATGGCACGAAGATGGGGCTGGCTCCTCTGCACACCTGGCTGCCCGACGCCCACAGCGAGTCGCCCTCCGTGGTCTCTGCGCTTTTGTCGGGGGCGCTGCTCAACTGTGCTTTTCTCGGGATCCTGAGAGCTTTCCAAGTGCTGGCCGCCGCTGGAGAAGGCCCGTTCGCGCAAAGTCTGCTGATCAACTTCGGACTTTTTTCCATGGGGATAGCGGTGGTTTTCATTCTCGGGCAGACGGATTACAAGCGGCTTCTGGCTTACTCGAGCGTGGAACACATGGGGATTCTGGCGCTGGGGGTCGGGTTGGGCGGCGCGGGTGTTTTCGGGGCGATGCTCCATACGATCAATCACTCCTGCGCGAAAGCCATGTTGTTCCTGGTGGCGGGCAATCTCCTGAGGGTTTATAAAAGCAAAGCGGTCCAGGATGTCCGCGGGGCGTGCCGGGTGCTTCCCATTTCAGGGGCTCTGTGGATCGCGGGTTTTCTGGCGATAACCGGATCGCCCCCCTTCGGACTCTTTATCAGTGAATTTACCATCCTGAAAGCCGCGCTGGATACCGGACGGATTGCCGCGGCCGCGACTTACCTGCTCCTGTTGGCGTTGATATTCATCGGCATGGCCACGGTGATGCTGCGCATGGCCCAGGGTGAAGCGCCGGCGGGTATTGAGAAGCCCCGGCGCGATATCTGGATCACCGTGCTCCCGCCGGTGTTTTTAGGGATGGGGGTTCTCGCGCTCGGGCTTTATGTCCCGCCGGTCCTCAGCGATCACCTGCATGTGATCGCGCGTTCTCTGGGAGTTCCTTGATGGCGCCTGCGTCGCTTTTATCTGTTTCAAACGGCCAGGCCGTGGATCTCGAGACCGTGCCGGTTCTCGGCCTTCCGGAGTTCCGGAACGCTGTCCTCTCCCTGGTGGGGAAAGGTTCCCGGCTCTCGGCGCTGTTCGGCCATCCCGCGGATGGAAAGCGCGTCCGGCTGTATGCTGTTCTGGCTGACGGATCCGCGGGGAGCCTGGTTGTTCTATCCGCTGATGTCGAGGGCCGTTATCCATCGCTCGCTTGCGAGTGCCCGCAAGCGGAGCTTTTTGAACGGGAGCTATTCGAGCAGTGGAGGATCAATCCGGAAGGCCATCCGTGGCTGAAGCCCGTGCGCTTCAATTCCTCTCCCAGACCTTTGCCGGGGGCCATGGATTACTATCGGGTGAGCGGCTCCGAAGTGCACGAGGTGGCCGTCGGTCCTGTGCATGCCGGCATCATCGAACCCGGCCATTTCCGGTTTCAATGCTACGGCGAGGACGTGCTGCATCTGGAAATCGCTCTCGGCTATCAGCACCGCGGCATTGAGCAGGCTCTTCCAGGAGGGCCGCATCCGCGAACCTTGTACCAGATGGAAACACTGGCCGGCGACACGTCCATCGGCCACGCCACCGCTTACGCTCAAATCGTGGAGGCACTTTCGGACAGCCGGGTCCCGCCGCGAGCCGAAAGCCTGCGGGCGATCGCGCTGGAGTTGGAGCGCCTGGCTAACCATGCGGGAGATCTGGGCGCTTTGGCCGGGGATGTGGGCTACCAGCCGACCGCTTCTTTCTGCGGGCGCTTGCGCGGTGACTTTCTGAATATGACGGCGCTTTTGTGCGGGAACCGGTTTGGAAGAGGGCTCATCCGTCCGGGGGGTGTTGGATTTGATGTGGATGAGCGTTTGGCAGAAGCGCTCTTGGCGAAACTGGAAGCTTCTTTCAGGGATTTGGCTGAGGCCGCCGGTCTTCTCTGGAAAACCCCGTCGGTTCTGGCCCGATTTGAAGGCGTCGGCGGTCTTTCGCGCCCCCTGGCCGTAGAGCTGGGTCTGGTCGGTCCGGCGGCGCGCGCCTGCGGACTTGAGCGCGATGCCCGGTTTGAATTTCCCGGCGGGTTTTTCCGGTTCGGACAGATCCCTGTTTCCACCTGGCACACCGGCGATGTGTTTTCCCGCGCCTATCTGCGCTGGTTGGAAATTGAGCGTTCCGTGATATTCGTAAGGGAGCGCCTGGGAACGCTGCCGGACGGTCCGGTGCGCGTTGAGGTAAAACCGCTGCATCCGAACCGCCTGGTGATCGCGCTGGTCGAAGGATGGCGCGGGGAGATCGCCCATGTGGCCCTGACGGATGGCCAGGGTCGGTTGGCCCGCTATAAGATCGTCGATCCTTCCTTCCATAACTGGAAAGGACTGGCCCTGGCGATGCGCGGAGGGCAGATTTCCGATTTTCCGCTGATCAACAAAAGTTTCAATCTGTCCTATGCCGGGCATGATCTTTAGGAAGGGGCCGTCGTTATGTTAAGCATGCTACTCGCACGATGGAAGCAAGGGAAGAGAACGATTCCGTTCCCCCTGCCATCGCCCGAACTTCCGGAGCGCTACCGCGGGCTTCCGGTCCTGCAGCCGGAGCGCTGTCCGTCCGGATGCCGCTTGTGCGTCGACCAATGCCCGACGCAAGCGCTTCAGCTCGGTTCCGAGGGCCGTCCTCGTCTGGATCTGGGGCGGTGTCTTCTCTGTCCGGAATGCCAGGACGCCTGTCCGCACGGCGCGCTTCAATTCTCGCGGGATTTTCGCATGGCCGCCCGCCGCCGGGAAGATCTCTGGATCGATGGGGCGCTTCAAAAACAAGCCCGGCTGCTGGATGAGAAAATACGGAAGCTTTTCGGAAGATCTCTGAAGTTGCGGCAGGTGAGCGCCGGCGGCTGCAACGGCTGTGAAGCGGACGTCAATGTGTTGAACACCATCACGTTTGATCTCGGCCGTTTTGGCATTCAATTCGTTGCTTCGCCGCGTCATGCGGACGGGATTCTGATCACGGGGGCTGTTTCAGAAAATATGAAGCAAGCCCTGCAGGATACGTATAAAGCGGTTCCTTCTCCGAAAATCGTTATCGCCGTCGGCGCCTGCGCTATTTCCGGCGGTCCTTTCAGAGACCATTCGGAAGTTGGCAATGGAGTGGAAGGCCGCTGGCCGGTGGATCTCTATATCCCCGGATGTCCCCCCCATCCCCTCACGATCTTGGACGGCCTTCTCCGGTTGCTTGGGAAGTTGGGCTAGCGCCAGCGCAGGATGATCTGCAGGAACCACGAGTTCGCCATGACCGCGCGAGGCGTGTTGTCGGAAGCGGAATGGCCTTCGAAGAAGCGCCGGTCAAACTCCTGGCCGCCGCTGAGATCGACGAGATAGGCGCGGCCCAGCGGATAACGGAGGCCCAAAGCGATTTTTTTCTGATCCAGGAATAGACGATTCGAGTGGTCATCCCGCCCGGCCCGCAGCCATTCCATTTGTTTCCAATCCAATCCCGCATAGCCTTTGACCGGACCTTTGATGCGCCGGGCGACTTCCAGTGAAAGATTGCGGGGTCCAAAAACGGCCAACCGGCTGCTCCAGGCATCATTCGGTGCGTAAGAAAGGGCGACGAACGGAAACCCTATGATCGCGCGAAATCCAGCGGAGGGATTCTGCCACGAGTAGGCCACCATGGGCATCGGGATATTGTTCAGGAAGTGGCGGTTGTTTGAATAGGCCAGGGCGAAAATCCAGGCATTATGGGCCCTGGAAGGAATCTGGTAATGAGCGGTCAGCCGGCCGGTTGGTTCATTCAGACTGTTGAATGGTTTGTCGCTGGCTGATCCCACGCTGCCGCGGATCCCCCACTCCCGGCGGTCTCCGAGGCGATGGTTGTAAGCCGCGCCGGTTTCGACCTGCCACAGCGAATCAGGGACCGTCATCCCGGTGTCCGGCACCACTGGGGATTCCGTCAGATTAAGGTGGTCAACGGATTGTTGCACGGACCAGGTGCTGGCGGAACTCTTGGAAACGACAAAGTTACCATGTGCCCGGTGTCCTGTCAGAATCGGCGCGGCGCCGGATTGCGGGGCCCGGGATCCCGGCGAGTGATGGAAGGTGTAATCGATGGACGTTTGTTGAGGGCCGCCGATGAAGGAGGATGGGCCGCCGTCTTCGGCATGGCTCACCAGCGTCAGCCCAACCAGGGGCAGGATCAGATAAAAAGAGAATCGTCTAAAGAGCCAGGCGTTTAGCAAAGGCTTCCTGCTCTTCGCGGAGCGCCGCCGGCAGCCGGTCTCCGATCTTATTGAAAAAGGCCTGTTGATCCTGTAAATCCTCGGTCCAGTCCTTCGGATCAACCTCCAGCAGCTTTTTCAATACGTCGGCGGAGAGGTCGAGCCCGGTTAGATTAAGAGAGTCCGGGGTGGGGACATACCCCATCGCTGTTTCAACGACCCGGCCTTTTCCATCGGCCCGGTCCAGCGCCCACAAGAGCGCCCGCAGATTTTCTCCAAATCCAGGCCAGAGGAACTTATTGGTCTCCGGATCCCGCCGGAACCAGTTCACATGGAAAATCTTCGGGGCTTTGGCGCCCAGGCGCTGTCCGATCGCCAACCAGTGCGCAAAGTAATCGCCTACGTTGTAGCCAAGGAACGGCAGCATCGCCATGGGGTCGCGCCGGACCACGCCGGTTTTGCCGGTCGCTGCCGCGGTTGTTTCCGAGGCCATGGTGGCTCCCAGATAAACGCCGTGCTGCCAGTTGCGGCTTTCACAGATGAGCGGTGCCACTCGCGCCCGCCGTGCACCAAAGAAAATGGCGCTGAGCGGCACCCCTTGCGGATCTTCCCAGTGCGGAGAAATGGAAGGGCATTGCGCGGCCGGGGTGGTAAAGCGGGAATTAGGATGGGCGCCCTTCTCCGCGGAAGCAGGCGTCCACTCATGTCCCATCCAGTTGATCCCGTGAGCCGGCGGCGGTCCCATGTCTTCCCACCAGACGCCGTTATCATCCGTCTTCAGGACGTTGGTAAAGAGGGTATTTTGCTTGATCGTCTCGACGGCGTTTGGATTGGTTTGCGCGTTGGTTCCCGGCGCGACGCCAAAAAACCCGGCTTCCGGATTCGACGCCCACAGCCGTCCATCCGGGCCGATGTGCAGCCAGGCGATATCATCGCCCACGGTCCAGACCTTGTACCCCGGCAGGCTCTTGGGCGGAATCAGCATGGCCAGGTTCGTCTTGCCGCATTGACTCGGGAAAGCCGCGGCGATGTAGCGCGTTTCACCCTGGGGATATTCAATCCCCAGAATCAGCATGTGTTCGGCCATCCAGCCCTGTTGCTGGCCTAGGTAACTGCCGATGCGGAGCGCCAGGCATTTTTTCCCGAGCAGCGCGTTCCCGCCGTAAGCGGAACCCACGCTCCAGATCGTGTTGTCCTCCGGGAAGTGGCAGATGAATCGCCGCTTGGGATCCAGATCCGCTTTTCCGTGGAGGCACTTGGTGAAGGACCCGCTGCTTCCCAGTTCGAGCAAAGCCGCCGTCCCCATGCGCGTCATGATGCGCATGCTCAAAACGACGTAGCGGCTGTCCGTGATTTCGATCCCGATTTTGCCGAAGGGGGAGTTGGCCGGCCCCATGATAAAGGGGATGACGTACATCGTCCGGCCCTTCATCGAACCCTGGAAGAGCTCCCCCAGTTTCCGGTAGGCTTCCGGCGGCGCCATCCAGTTGTTCGTAATGCCGGCATCCTCTTGTTTCCGTGTGCAGATAAAGGTGAGTTCTTCGGTGCGGGCGACGTCGTTGACGTTGGAGCGGTGCAGGTAACCCCCCGGCCATTTCTCCTGATTGAGCTGCTCAAATTCGCCGTCGGTTAGACACTCCCGGAACAACCGGTCTTTTTCTTCGAGCGAACCGTCGCACCAGTAAACCGTATCGGGTTGACAGAGCCGGGCCATTTCATCAACCCAGGCGAGCGCCTCTTTGTGGGAAGAAGGTGCAGTTAGGGTAGAGTTTGCTTTCATAAAAAAGTCACAGCCGCTCTTTCACAGGATAATTATTGGACAGTTGATTGGGGCGTGAGGTTTCGAAAACCGCCTTATCGACATTTATTATATTATTTCACTCAAGCCATGTCGACACTCGCCCTTGCGCGCTTCCAATTCGCTCTCACCATTGCTTTTCATTATCTCTTCCCGCCTTTGAGTATCGGGCTCAGCGTTATTCTGGTGGTGATGGAGGGGCTCTGGTTGAAGACCCGCCTGCCGCTTTACCGGCAGATGACTCGCTTTTGGGCTCGGGTTTTCGGGCTGGTGTTCGCCCTCGGCGTGGCCACCGGGGTGGTGATGGAGTTCGAATTTGGGACCAATTGGGCTTCTTATTCGCGCTATGTCGGTGATGTTTTCGGCAGTCCTCTGGCGGCCGAAGGCATTTTCGCTTTTTTCCTGGAATCCGTGTTTTTGGGCTTATTGTTGTTCGGGTGGGATAAAGTTTCTCCACGGATTCATTTTCTTTCCACTGTTTTGGTGGCGGTCGGAGCCCACTTGAGCGCCGTCTGGATCGTCGTCGCCAATTCCTGGATGCAGACCCCTGCGGGGTATCACATCGTCGGGGAGGGGCCGGGCGCTCGCGCTGAAATTACCCGTTTTTGGGAGATGGTGTTGAACCCGAGCGCGCTGGATCGCGTCGCGCATGTCTTCCTCGGGGCCTGGCAGGCTGGAGCCTGGCTGGTCATCAGCGTTGGGGCGTATTACCTTCTCAAGAAGCGTCATCTGGAATTCGCGAAAGCCTTCGTGAAAATCGGGCTGGGGGTGGCGATCGTTGCTTCGCTGGGGCAACTGGTGTCCGGGCATCACAGCGCGATCATCGTGAGCCGTACGCAGCCGGAAAAGTTGGCGGCTTTTGAAGGCGTGTACGAAGCCAATGCCCCGGCAAGCGCCTATGTGTTCGGCTGGGTTCATGAAAAAGACGAGCGTGTCAGTGGCCTGAAGATTCCGGGACTTTTAAGCTGGATGGTTCACGGGAATCCCGCCAAGGCGGTCCCCGGCCTCCGGGCCTTTCCTCGTGAAAATTGGCCACCGGTCAACGCCACGTTTCAAACCTACCATGTCATGGTCGGGATCGGTTTTGCTCTGATCGCCCTGGCGGCACTCGGTGTCTTCTATGGGATGCGCGGGTCGCTTTGGGATCAACGGTGGCTTTTGAATCTCTTTGTAATAGCGGTGCTGGGGCCGCAGATCGCTAACCAAACAGGCTGGTTTGCGGCCGAGATGGGACGGCAGCCCTGGATTGTGTATCATTTGTTGCGAACCTCGGAGGGGTTGTCCAAGGTTGTGCCGGCGAATATGATCCGAGTCTCCATCGTGATGTTCACTCTGATTTATCTGTTGTTGCTGGCTGTTTTTTTAGTCCTGTTCTACCAGAAAATAAAACTAGGTCCAGCGGAAGAAGGGAGCGTCTGATGCTAAATGTTATTTGGTTTTGCCTGATCGGTATTCTTTTCATTGGATATGCCATTCTTGACGGGTTTGACCTGGGTACCGGGGCCTGGCATCTTTTTGTGAAGAAGGACGAGGAACGACGGCTGCTTCTTAATGCCATCGGACCGGTTTGGGACGGGAATGAAGTCTGGCTGATCGCCGGAGGAGGGGCCCTGTTCGCCGCTTTCCCGGAGGCGTATGCCACCGTGTTCTCCGGGTTTTACCCGGCCTTCATGGTGCTGCTGGCGGCGCTGATTTTCCGGGCGGTGTCGATCGAATTCCGCAGCCGGCAGCCTGGACGCTGGTGGCGACAGCTGTGGGATGTGGGGTTTAGTCTCAGCAGCGTGATAGCGGCTGTTCTGCTCGGGGTGGCGTTGGGAAATCTGACGCGGGGAATTCCGCTGGGGCCGGACCATGAATTCGCGGGAGCCTTTTGGGGGCTTCTGAATCCCTATGCCCTGCTGATTGGGTTGACCACGCTGGCGCTCTTTTCGATGCACGGGGGTATTTATTTGCTTGTAAAAACCGAGGGGGACGTCCATGATCGGCTTTGGGGATGGATCATGTGGAGCGTTCTTTTCTTTGTGGCTTGCTATGTGGTGGCCACCGGGGCCACGCTGGCCGTCAACCCCCGGATGATGTTCCCCATGAGAGAAAATCCCGTTCTTCTGGGGGTCGTTCTCCTCCCGCTGATTGCGATTGTCAATATCGTGAGAGAGTTGCGTCTCCGTCAGGCCGGCCGGGCGTTTGCGTCATCCTCGATAGCGGTTGCGTCTTTGTTGATGCTCTTTGGGAGCAGTGTTTTTCCAAATCTCGTGATCTCCAACCCTCAATCGGAGAACAGCCTGACGATCGTCAATGCGGCTTCTTCCCAGAGAACGTTGAGTTTTATGCTGGTCATCGCGGGGATTGGCCTGCCGATGGTTCTGGCCTATACCGCCATTGTCCACTGGGTTTTCCGCGGCAAAGTCCGTCTCGGACCCGCCAGTTATTAGAAAGATGTGTTAACGGGGAAGCCGGCGGAGCGGCCGGTATCCCGGTTCCCAGAAGCATTGCTGCAGCCGTTCCGGAAGCTGTTCTTCCTTCAGGTGACCGTAGGACAATCCTTTTCGAATAATCTCTTGCCCGACCGCCAGCGCAATCTGGCAGGAAACGGTTTTGACATGCTCCAGGTTGGGGAAAAGCGAGTCTGCATAACCGGGAAGCCGTTCGTTAAAAGCGGCGAGGGTTTTGGCGGAAGCCAGGAACACCTCCTCCGGAACGGAAGCCGCTTGCGAGGCGACGAGTCCCAGGCCGATGCCCGGGAAAATAAAGGCGTTGTTGCATTGGCCCACCGGGGTCTGGCGGTCTTGCCACGTCATCGGAGGAAACGGACTGCCGGTGGCGACCAGGGCTTGACCGTTTGTCCATTCCGTCAGCTGTTGAGGAGTCGCCTCGGCCTTTGACGTGGGGTTCGACAAGGGAAAGATGATAGGCTGGGGAACCGCCGCGGTCATCAAACGAATGAGCGGTTCCGTAAACATCCCCGGCTGTCCGGAGACGCCGATCAGCGCCGTGGGTTTGACTTGGCGGACGACTGTTTCTAAAGAAAGCGGGCGTGCGGCATCCAATCCCACCTGTTTCAAATGGTCCAGCGTTTGGGCAAAGCCGCGTTTTTCTACGCTGAGATCGGATCGCGCGATGTGCACCAGCCCCCGGGAGTCCACCAGCCAGAGTTGGCGCAGCGTTTGATCTCGCCGCTTCCCTCGTTCCTGCAAGGCGGCACAGATCAAATCGGCTATTCCGGTCGCCGCCGATCCGGCACCGGCAATCACAATTCGTTCTTCCGCCAGGTCCCGGCCGGTTTTTTGGACAGCGCGTAAAAGACCGGCCAACGTCACCGCGGCGGTTCCTTGGATATCGTCGTTAAATGTGGCCAATTGGGAGCGGTAGTGCTGCAGGAGCCGCCAGGCGTTGTTTTTGGAGAAATCCTCCCACTGCAGAATGACATGCGGCCATCGGGTTTTCACGGCTTGGACAAACGAATCGATGTAGCGGTCGTAGTCTTCCCCTTGAAGCCGTTGATGCCGCCAACCCAGGTACAGGGGATCGTTCAGGAGATCGGTGTTATTGGTGCCGACATCTAAGAGAATCGGCAACGTTTTACGCGGATGAAGTCCGGCGCAAAGCGAATAAAGCGCGAGCTTGCCGATCGGGATCCCCATTCCGCCGACCCCTAAATCTCCCAGACCCAGGATGCGCTCGCCATCGGTCACGAC
This sequence comes from Elusimicrobiota bacterium, assembly GCA_041660185.1. Lineage (NCBI taxonomy): Bacteria > Pseudomonadati > Elusimicrobiota > Elusimicrobiota bacterium. The sequence goes on from JBAZWU010000003.1 coordinate 147,114, forward strand.
AATGACCTCCATATCCTCCGGCGCATTCGCTTTTAAGAGGTCAAGGATCGGGCGCGGATTGGGATAGGAAAGATAAAGGCCCAGCGCCCGGCTGAAAATGTGGCTGAACTTCTGGCAGGCTTCGCCAACGGTCGGCGTGTAAATAATCGGGACCATCTCGGCAATATGCGTTTGCACCAGGCGATAAAAAAGCGTCTCGTTGCAGTCCTGCAAAGCGGCCAGGTAAAGGTACTTCTCGAGGGGCGTTTCTTTCTTTTTGAAATTCTCGTACGTCTGCTGCAGTTGTTCTTCCAGGGTGGAAACATGGGCCGGAAGCAAGCCGGTCAGCTCAAATTCTTTTCGCTCGTCTTCGGTGAAAGCGGTCCCTTTGTTGAAAAAGGAGTCGGCCAACAGGGAACGGCCATAGAGAGACGTTGAAATCGGAGTTCCGTTCGTTTTGGAGAAATGACTCGTCATATCGGTTCCTCCCTGAGGCCCTGCGGAGCTTTCTTGAACCTTCAAATAAAGCTATTATCCAAATAGTAGCAATGAAAGCAAGGACCCGCGGCGGATGAGTTCATCGCCGCAGGTCCCGTCGAAGAGGAATAGCGAACGGGAGGGGACGATGCCCATCGACGATGACGATCTGAAACACCTGGAGGAATCGTTGGTCCATGATGAAGACGACGAGCCTCAACCGGAGGGCTGGGGCATCTATGCAACACCAAAGTTCCTGGCGCGCGTCACGTTGATTGCCTATGCGATCATGATCGCGTTCGTTTTGGGGGCCCTGTGTTATTCCGGCTCGCACATCCCGGTTATTTTTATGCCGGGATCGCTGGTTGTGGCGCTCCCCTTTGCGCTCGTCGGGCTGTACCTGAATTGGGTCAGTGAATCGGAATCCGTTCTCGCGAAAAAGCGAACAACTCAGGGGCGTCTGGTCGCTGGTTTTGCGGTCTGGTTCGTGTTGCAGGCAGCGACCGTTTTGATTTGGCTCGGGATCGTCCGCGCGTTCAGCCTGCGTTAGCGCGAGTGTTCCGGTCTCCCCTGAAACGCGTTTACTGGGAGACAACCGCCAGCTGTAACCTGCGCTGCATCCATTGTCGGCGCCTGGACGCGTTGGACCATCCTTCTCCTGAAGAGCTTTCCACCCGGGAAGCGAAAAATCTCATTCATAACATCCGACAGGTCGGCCGCCCGGTGTTCATCTTTTCCGGCGGGGAGCCGCTCGTCCGGAACGATTTCTTTGAACTCGCGGCCTATGCGAACGAACAAGGTTTACCCATCGCCCTGGCCACCAACGGCACGTTGGTCACCGCTCCGCTGGCCGAACGCCTTCACCAAACCGGAATTTATTACGCCTCTATTTCTTTGGATGGAGCAACCCCCGGGATGCACGACTATTTCCGGGGGACAGGAGCGTTTGAAAAAGCTCTCACCGGGATGGTTTTTTTACAGAAGGCCGGGATTAAAGTTCAGATTAATTTCACGGTTACGCGCAAAAATGTGAGCGAGCTTCCCTCGGTGGTCACGTTAGCCAAGCGCCAGGGAGCCACCGCTCTTTATCTGTTTTTGCTGGTTCCGGTCGGATGTGGTGCCCAGATCGCAGACGCACAGATGCTGAATGCACAGGAAGTGGAAGCGTGGCTGCGCTGGGTGAATGAAACGAATCACCAGGGGGCTCTTCCTTTGAGGGCGATCTGCGCGCCGCATTATTACCGCGTCGAGCGCCAGCTTTCAAACGATTCGTTTCCGCCGGAGACGGCCAACGAGCGAAAAGGCTGTCTGGCCGGTCTTCACATGTGTTTTGTCTCCCATAAAGGGGAGGTGTTTCCCTGCGGCTATTTGCCGGTGGAAGCCGGGAATGTGAAGAAGAGCTCCTTCCCTGAGATTTGGACCGATTCCGCCGTGCTGTCGGCGTTGCGGGATCCGGACCGCCTGACCGGACGCTGCGGGGCGTGCGAGTTCAAGGTCATTTGCGGCGGCTGCCGCGCCCGGGGGTTCTTTGCCACCGGCGATTTTCAGTCGGAAGAGCCGTACTGTGTTTACGAACCCAGTTCTAGTAACGCCAGAGGTGGAAACGGGCTTTGATTTCAGGGCGTTCCTGAAAAAGCCAGCTGAGAAGTGTGCTGAAGGCTGAAAAAAGGAGCGAGCCCAGGATCGCCCAGGTGTAATTCTTGATCATGATTGGCGGGATGATATAACCCAGGCTGAAGAAGATTGCCGCATTCAACAGGATCGTAAAAAGGCCGAGCGTGAGGATGTTCAAAGGAAGGGTGAGAAACAGGAGAACCGGACGGACGAACGCGTTCAACAACCCCAGCACGAGCGCCCCCAGCCAGTAGGCATGCCAGTTGGTTACCCAAATCCCCGGCAGCAACTTGACGGTCACGATAAACGCCACCGTGCTGCTGAGCCAGCGAAGTAAGAAAACTTTCATTACAAGAGTTCCTGTTGGCCTGGTTCAGGAGCTTTGGGTTGACGAATCGACGCCTGAACACGCGCGCGGTCGAGTGCCTGGTTCAGTAGCCGGTCGGCCCGCGAAATGAGAGGATGTTCGCGCGGCACCTGCCGGAACGTGACAGACTCGAACCCTGCTGCCACGGATTTTACTTTTTCTGCCAGGCTTTTCAGCGTTAAATCCTTGATGCGATAAACCCCCTGCAGCTGAAAAATGATCAGTTCGCTGTCCCCATAACAGATCACCCGTTTTGCCCTGTGTTTCTTGGCGGTTTCAAGCGCGGCCAGCATCGCGCGATACTCCGCCTGGTTGTTTGTGGCTTCACCGATGCAGCGGGCGGTCTCTTCCAAGACCCGGTCCTGATCGTCACAGAGAACCACTCCGATGGCGGCCGGCCCCGGGTTGCCCCGGGCCCCTCCATCCGAGTACGTATGCAGAAGAGTAGTCACCGGTAATTCGTGAACTGGAGCGGAAGGCCAAAGTCCTGGCCGCGCAAAAGTGTGATCACCGATTGAAGGTCGTCTTTTGACTTGCTGGTGACGCGCAGCTGATCGCCCTGGATACTGGCCTGTGCCTTGATCTTGCTGTCCTTGATGACGCGAACAATCTCTTTGGCCTTTTCCGAGGCAATCCCTTGCGTGAGTTTGACCCCCTGCCGCACCGTGCCGCCTTCCGCCGGCTCGGTCGGCTGGAACTCAAGCGCCTTCAGCGACACGCCGCGCTTGGCTAGTTTGCTCTGAAGGACATCCACAACGCTTTTCAACTTGTGTTCATCGTCGGAACAAAGCGTCAGTTTTCCCTCTTTTTTATCCCAATCAATCCGGGAAACGCTTCCCTTGAAATCAAAACGGGTCTGGATTTCCTTGTTGGCCTGGTGGACGGCATTTTCAACTTCCTGCAGATCCAGCTTGGAGACGACATCGAATGAAAAATCCTGCGGCATAAGTCTACCCCCCTGTTCTTAACGCGCTCATCCGCGCGGTTTCCGGTCGCCGAGAAATTCGGCCGGTCGCTCGGCCCCTTTTTTGAAATAAAACCGGATCGCTTCCAGTATGCGGGGAGACGCCTGGCCGTCTCCGTAGGGATTCACCGCGTTGGCCATGCGCGCATAGGCGCGCGGGTCCGACAAGAGGCCGGACACATCGCGGAAAACATCCGATTCGTCCACCCCGATCACTTTGGCGGTCCCTGCTTCGGCGGCCTCCGGCCGTTCCGTCACTTTGCGCAGAACCAGAACCGGTTTCCCCAGCGCGGGAGCTTCTTCCTGAATACCGCCGGAGTCCGTCACCACCAGAGTAGACGCCTTCATGAGGTTCACAAGATCCAGGTAATCGACTGGTGGAATCAGATGAATCCGGTTGTGGCCCCCCAGAATTTCGCGAGCCGGTTTTTGAACATTGGGGTTGAGATGAACGGGATAAATGATCGAAACGTCCGGGTGATGGTCTACCACACGGCGCAGGGCGCGGAAAACATTTTCCAGGGGCTGGCCGTGATTCTCGCGCCGGTGCGCGGTTACGAGAATCAAGCGGGAGGTTGATGAATCGGCAGCTTTTTTCCCCGTAGCAAAAAGATTCTTCAGCGTGGGGTCCGTCCATTGGTGCGGCTCTTGGATGGCGATGGAAAGCGCATCCGTCACGGTGTTCCCCGTCACAAAAAGTCCCTCAGGACAGATGTTTTCCCGGAGCAGGTTTTCTTTGGCCCGGTGCGTGGGCGCAAAGTGCAGCGCGCAGAGGTGGTCCGCCAGGACCCGGCTCGATTCTTCAGGAAAAGGATTTTCCATGTCATAAGAACGCAGGCCCGCTTCCACGTGTCCCGTGGGGATTTTATGGTAAAAGGCCGTCAACGCCGCCGCGAAGGTGGTCACAGTATCGCCGTGGACGAGGATCAGATCCGGCTTTTCCTTGTCCAGGATGGGGCCCAGCTGGGCGATGACTTCCGTCACGATGTAATCCAGGCTCTGGTTCTGCTGCATGACGTTGAGATCGTAGTCAGAGGCGATATGGAAAAGATCCAGCACCTGGTCCAGCATGCTCCGGTGCTGCGCGGTAACGGCCACGATGGTTTTGAAATCATCGGGACATTTGCGCAAGGCCTGCACGACCGGAGCCATCTTGATGGCTTCCGGCCGGGTCCCGAAGACGCAGATCACTTTTAAAGGTGCGGACATACAGGCTCCCTGGCTAACGGATCGGAACGATGGCGATAAAAATCGCCGCGACGGACAAAATCATGGTGACCACATACACCAACAGCACCACTTCCCGGGCGGTCCAGCCTTTGGCCATCAGCTTGTGGTGAAGGTGCTCCCGGTCGGGCTCCATGATCCGGGATTTCTTCTTATAACGCCGGATCATGGCCAGGCCGACATCCAGCACCGGCAGCGCCACCACGATGATGGGAATCATGACGGACAAAACCGCGGTGGTTTTCAGCGTGCCGATCACGGTGATGGCCCCCAGCAGAAAGCCGATTCCCAGCGCCCCGCCGTCCCCCATGAACACCTTGGCCGGGCTGAAATTATGCGGCAGAAAACCCAGGCAGCTTCCCGCGAGCGCCGCCGACAGCACCGCCGCGAGTTTGAGCTGTTTGGCGATGAAGACGGTATCCGTATTCCCCTGGATGATGGCCACCGCCAGGAAGGTGGCCGAGGCGATGGCCGCCAGCCCCGCCGCCAATCCATCGAGGCCATCCGCCAGATTAACCGCATTCATAAAGCCGATGATCCAGAAGACCGTGATGACCTGGGAGAGAAAAATCGGGAATTGAAAATAGTCCAAAAACGGCAAGCGCAAGCCGGAGATCTGAACGCCATAGTTCAACACGACCAGGGAAGCGATGATCTGTGAAAGCAGCTTGTAGACCGGCAGGACCGGCTTGCGGTCATCCATCATGCCGAGAGCAACAACAATCGTCAGTCCGACGAGGATCCCCGCGAACTGTTTGTTCAGGCAGACGATTTCGATCAGCCGCCCTTGGTCGTAAAGCGAATGCCGGAAAGCGAGCAGCGCGCGGAAACGGGGGAAGCCCAGATAGGTACTGAACAGGCCAACTAGAATCCCCAGATAAATCGCCAAGCCGCCCCACCGGGGGATGGGAGAGCTATGGACTTTGCGCGGATCCGGCTGGTCCATCACCCCGTAGCGCTTCGCCAGCCAGATGGACAGCGGCGTGGCCATGGCGCTCGTGGCGCAAGCGACGATAAAAACGGTCAGGTAAATTGTTCCCATTAGATTTGTAGGGGCGCACCGCTGTGCGCCCGGTCAGGGATCATGAACGCAACCGTTCCGCGTACATCGGATGCTTCAGACAGAGTGTTTTGACTTCCTTCCGGATCGTCTCCAATTCCTTCGGATTCTGGCGGTTGGCGATCGCCCGGTCAATCCATTTCGCGATGCTGGCCATGTCTTTTTCTTTCAGGCCGCGGGTCGTCACCGCCGGGGTCCCGATGCGGATGCCGCTGGCGATGAACGGTTTTTCGGGGTCGAAAGGAATCGCATTCTTGTTGACGGTAATGCCGGCTTTGTCGAGCGTTTCTTCGGCCTCTTTGCCGGTGACCCCTTTGGGGCGCAGGTCCAGCAGGAACATGTGGCAGTCTGTGCCTCCGGAAACAATCCGGAAGCCGCGCGCGGTTAACTGTTTGGCCAGTTCCCGGGCATTGAAAAGAATTTGCCGTTGATACGTCTTGAAGCCTGGTTTCAGGGCTTCTCCGAAGGACACCGCTTTGGCGGCGATAACATGCATCAACGGCCCGCCCTGAGCACCGGGGAAGATCAACTTGTCGAGCGCCGGGGCGTAGGTGTTTTTGCACAGGATCATCCCGCCGCGCGGCCCACGCAAGGTTTTATGGGTGGTCGTGGTCACAAAATCAGAGACAGGGACCGGTGAAGGATAAAGCCCGGCCACGATCAGCCCAGCATAGTGTGCGATATCACACATCATGATGGCGCCCACCTTGTCGCAGATCTGCCGGAAGCGTTTCCAGTCGAAGACGCGGGCGTAAGCCGAAGCGCCGATGCAGATCAGCTTGGGTTTATTCTCGACGGCCAGCCGTTCCGCTTCATCGTAATCGATCTGTTCGGTGTCCTGCCGGACGTTAAAGCCGATCACTTTATAGTATTTGCCGGAAAAATTGAGGGGGTGGCCGTGCGTGAGGTGCCCGCCGTGGGCCAGATTCAGCCCCATAATCGTGTCGCCGATCTGGAGAACAGACAGGTAAACAGCGAGATTCGCCGAACTGCCGGAGTGCGGCTGCACGTTGACATGTTCAGCGCCGAAAAGCTTTTGCGCGCGTTCAATGGCCAGGCGCTCCGCGATATCCACCATCTCGCAGCCTCCGTAATAACGCTTTCCCGGATAGCCCTCGGCGTATTTATTGGTCAGCACGCTTCCCTGGGCCTCCAGCACGGCTTCGGACACCATGTTTTCAGAGGCGATCAGCTCGAGCGTCCAGGCTTGGCGCTGGGTCTCGCCCAGAATGGCTTTATAAACGGCCGGGTCCTTTTTCTTTAAAATGCTTTTCACGATGCATCCTTTCCTTTCTATTCTACATTGCTCGTAATCACTTCGCGACCCACCGAACGGAGGAGGACCTTTTCCAGGGTTTTCTTCGGAATCGCCCCTTCGCGGATCACGGTGAAGGGATAGCCGGAGAGGTCGATCACCGAAGACGCACGCCGGACGCGGCACCGGCCCCCATCAATCAGCCAGTCGACGTGCCGGCCCAAAATCCTGGCGGCAGATGATCCGGAGGTGGCCGGTGCTTTTCCGGAACGGTTGACGCTGGTCGTGGCCAATGGGACTTCCATCCGCTTCAGGAGCGCCAAAACGAGCGGATGATCCGGGATTCGCACGCCAATCGTGGGCAATCCTCCCATGGCCAATCGTCCCAGAGGAGAAGCTTTAAAGATCATCGTCAAAGGCCCGGGGCAGAACCGCTTCGCCAGCCGCAGAGCCTCCGGCGGGATGTAATCCACCATCGGACGCGCGGCTTCCAGCGAGTGGGTCAATATCGCCAACGGTTTGCGCTCGTGACGCCCCTTCAGCTGATAAATCCGCCGGATCCCCTGAGGGGCGAAGATGCTCGTGCCGATTCCGTAAACCGTTTCCGTTGGGAAAATGGCCAGGGCTCCGGCGCGCAGATCCGCTACGAGTTCCGACAAGGTGTGGGCCGGCCATCGTCCCGTGAGAAGACGGAGCCGCCGGGGCTTATGAACGATAGCGCGCGTTAATGTCGACATACTGACCCGTGAAGTCACAGGTCCAGTACACTCCCTGGGCTTTGCCCTGATGGAGACGGATGAAGATCGTGACTTCCTTGGCGCGCAGGGGCTCGCGGGCGGCTTCTGCGGATACCGCGGTCGGCGCACCCTGTCGAAACACACACAGCGGCCCAAAGCCGATTTCCGCTTGAGCGGGATCAAAGCGGACCCCGGAACGCCCCATCGCGGCCAGGATGCGCCCCCAGTTCGAATCTTCTCCGTAGGCAGCGGTTTTCACCAGCGGGGAGGTCGCGACGGTCATGGCCATCTGCTGGGCTTCGGCTTCGGTGCGGGCCCCTTCCACCCGGATTTCAAGAAATTTACTCGCGCCTTCTCCGTCTTTGGCCATTTGTTTGGCCAGATCCATGCACAGCTGGTTGAGAGCCGCCTGAAATTGGGTTTTCACGCCAGGCGATGCCAGCGAAACCTTGGAGCATCCATTGGCGAGAAGAAACGCACTGTCATTTGTCGAGGTATCGCCATCCACCGTCACGCGATTGAAACTTTTCTCGACCGCGGGTTCCAGCAGGGCTGTTAAATCCGCTGGTTTGGTTTCCAGATCCGTTAAGAGAAAAGCCAGCATGGTCGCGTGTTTGCCTTTCAGCGATTTGGGCAAGCCGGTGCGCGTCATGGCGGGATGGATCATCCCGGCTCCTTTGGCGCAACCCCAAAGCCGCACTTCCCGGCCGCCGGCGGTAAAGGCCGCGTGAGCCATTTTAATTTTCGTATCGGTTGTCATGATGGCTTGTGCGGCCTTGTGAAAGGATTGGGCCTGCAGGCCGTCCGCCCCGAGAAGCTTCTTGGCAATCATGGGGATTTCTTCGGAGAGCAGGTCCATGGGCATGAAGTCGCCGATGACACCGGTTGAAGCGGTCAGCACGTCGCGGGACGTGATCCCGAGTGCGTCCGCTGCCCAGCCGATGGTTTTCTCCGCGTCCCGGATGCCGCGCGGGCCCGTGCAGCAGTTCGCGCATCCCGAGTTCACTAGAATTGCCTGCGCCCGGCCGCGCCGCAAGTTTTTCTGGTCCACCGTGATATGAGCGGATTTTACGATGTTGGTCGTGAAACACGCGGCCGCGGCCGCGGGATGTTCCGAATAGAAAATCGCCAGTCCGTGCCGGCTGGGCCTGGGGCGGTCATGCCGCGGTAACCCGGCGGCACGATAACCTTTAGGCAACGTGTTCATAGGAGTCCCGTGGTTTCGTCGAGCCCGAACATGAGATTCATGTTTTGAATCGCCTGACCGCTGGCCCCTTTTACGAGATTATCGAGCGCGGCCACAACGATGGCATGTTTCCCGGACGGATCAACGGAAACCCCTAGGTGGCAGGAGTTGGTGTACGCCACGGATTTGGTTTCCGGGGACACAAAAGCGTCCAGAATGGAGATGAACGGTTCGTTCTGGTAGTACGCCGCGTAAACATCCCGCAGCGCTTCAGCGGTCGTCTTTTTCGCCAGAGGCGCGTAAAGAGTGGCCAGGATGCCGCGGTTCATCGGCGCCAGATGCGGCACAAAAATGAAATCATTCTTGAGCGCTCGTCCTTTTTTGGCTTCGGCCGCGGCTTTCCCCCATTCCTGGTAAATCTCCGGATGGTGGCGATGCCCTTTCAGGCCGTACGCCTGCATAGACTCGTTGGCTTCGCAATATTGAAACAAGGGGTCCACTTTTTTGCCGGCGCCGGAAATGCCGCTTTTGGCGTCAACAATCACGGGGCCTTTCCCCAACAATCCATTGGCGGCCAGCGGTAGCCCGGCCAAAATGGACGTTGTGGCATAACAACCCGGATTGGCGACAAGCCGCGCCCGCCGGATCTTATCCCGGTAGCGTTCCGGAAGCCCGTAAACCGCTTCTTTCAAGAGTTTGGGAACCGGGTGGGTTCCGTACCACCGGGAGTAAAGAGCGGATTCTTCCAGCCGGAAGTCTGCCGAAAGATCAATGACCCGCGCGCCGTTTTCCAGCAGCGCCGCCGCGGTTTTGGCCGCGGCTCCATGAGGGAGTCCCAAAAAAACCACATCGGAGGCCTTCGCCACAGTGCCCGTGTTCAATTTTTTCAGGACGAGCGAGCACCGGTCTTTCAGAAATTTGTGGATCTCCTGAACCGGTTTTCCGGAGAAGCTCTCCGATGTGAGATGCGCTAATCTGACGCGAGGATGACGTATGAGATAGCGCAATAGTTCTGCGCCCGTATAACCAGTTGCACCAACAATAGATACGCGGATCATAAATGGTATTGGGTCTTGTAGGGGCGCACAGCTGTGCGCCCGTCCCTGCATGAACAGGACCCTCAGGTTCCTCTCATTCGTTAATATTTTCATCGGGCGGACAACCCCGCCCTCCTGTTGACGTTCTCAATTGTCGGGGCCGTCCCGACTATTGAGTTACATCGGGGACGGGACAGCGGTCCGCCCCTACATCCCCTGCGTTCACGAGAATGACGACTTCTCCGATCGGCGGTTGAGCTTCCAACGCCGCGACAATATCTTGAGCGCGGCCCCGGATAAATTCCTCGTGAACTTTGCTCAGTTCCCGCGCGATGACGAGCGGTGTTCCCGGCCCCGCCAGTTCGGCGATGAGCCGCACGGTTTCTGCGGTCCGGTAAGGCGATTCATACACCACCACCGTCGCTTCGCTGGCTAACGCCTTTTCCAAAACCCGCTTGGCGCGGGCTGTGCGCCTCGGGAGAAATCCTATAAAAAAGAAGCGGTCAGTCGGTAATCCGGACCCCACCAGGGCTGTGATCGCGGCACAAGGCCCGGGCAATGAAACAACCGGGATACCAGCCTCGATGGCTGTTTTCACCAAATGGGTGCCGGGATCGGATAGGCCCGGAGTGCCTGCATCACAGACCAGCGCCACGCGTTTTCCGGCCTGCAAAGCGTCTATAAGCTGTCGCGGTCTATGGCGCGGGCTGTGCGCATGGTAGCTCCAGAGCGGTTTGGAGATTCCCAGAAAATTCAAAAGGCCGAGTGTCCGGCGCGTGTCTTCGCAGGCGATGAGATCCGCCTGCTGCAGGGTTTCAATGGCCCGCCGCGTGATATCCCCTAGATTCCCGATGGGCGTCGGAACAATACAGAGACCCGGAAGCAACACGTGGCTAGGCATGCGGTCCAGGGGCGGCCGGGACCGCTCCGTCTGCGTTTTCGGTGGTGGCCACGCCTTTTCGTTCAAGGTCTTCGATGACCCTCAGAAAAATGTCGACCAGTTTCGGATCAAACTGAGTCCCGGCTTGTCGCCGCAGTTCGGTGATGGCAGACGTTTTGATCAGGGCTTTCCGGGGCACTCGGTCCGACGTCATCGCGTCCCAGGCGTCCAGAATGGAAACCATACGGGCGCCGAGGGGGATTTCTTCGCCAGCCAATCCGTCGGGGTACCCTTTTCCATTGTGCCATTCCTGATGATGGCGGACGATCGACGCCGCTGGCCGCAAAAAGGGAATCGGAGCGAGAATCCGGTAACCGATGCTGGAATGGTGCTTCATTATATCGTACTCTTCCGGTGTCAACTTGCCAGGCTTCTTCAAGATCGCATCCGGAATGCCTATTTTTCCCACATCGTGAAGCAGGGCCCCATGCTCAATTTGCTGAATCCAAAACTCCGGCAGATGGAGTTCCCTCGCCATGGAGCGGATCAGCGTCTGCGTGCGATTCAAATGACGCGGCGCGTAATCCTCTCGAACGGACAAGGCTTGCGCCAAGGCGGATGTCATCCCCTCATTGGCGTTGTACACGTCTTGTAAAAGACCTAAGTATCCAAAAAGTAATCCCGCCTCTTGCGTCATTGCGTCAACGAGTCGCAGCGCCTCCGGATCGAACAGCGTTTGTTGCGGCTGCGCCAGGACCAACACTCCCGTTAAACGAAGCGGGATCAGGATCGGGAGCACGACATAGGGCGGTTTTAAAAATCCTTCGACCGGCTCCTCGTTTAATGAGACGTCGTTCCGAATCACGGGGATCCCCTTGGCTGCCACCTGGCCCAGCACGTTGTCCCCGAAGCGGATCCGAAGTGCGGCGACCTGTTGTGGAGACAGGCCCCGGGAAGCCAGGGGAACAACGTTCTGTGTGTCCGCGGTTGTTTCCAGAAGAACACTGAGCCGGGCGCCGGTCAAGAGACGCACGGCATCCAGGACGCTTTCCGCCAGTTCCTGCTTCGTCAGTTGTCCGGAAGGCGAAAGGCTATGCTCATGCAGGCGCTTTAAAAAACCGACCCATCGATCCAGGAGTCCTTGCTGATGAGCCAATTCGCGCTCAACGCGTTCCCTTTTGGCCTGTCCCTGGTGTTGTTCGTCTTGAACGTTTTTTCGCTCCTGGCGCAGAAGCCAGAGGCTTAAGAGCCACGCCGCCAGAAATGTCGTCGATAAAATCCATGGCCAGAACATTGAGGAGAATGTCATTTTAGCTTAAATTGACAATCCGCGAAAATTTCGTGTATAGTGCATTCCCATGAGCGGAAATATCCAAAACACACTCGTCCTGATCAAACCCGATGGCCTCAAGAAGTCGCTCACTGGAAACATCCTGACCAAACTGGCGGAAACCCGTTTGACCATCGTCGCCGCACGCGTGACCCGGGTCAGTAAAGAATTGGCCGAAGCGCATTACGTTCACTTAAAAGATAAGCCCTTCTTCCCGGAATTGCTGCGCTATATCAGCGGCGAAATCTACGGGGAGGATTACCAGCGGGTGTTGGCCATGGTGTATCGCGGGGAAGACGCCATCAAAAAAGTTCGCGACATCGCGGGCGCCACCAACCCAGAAGAAGCCGACTCCACCAGTATTCGAGGGGCCTATGGCCGCATCACAACCAAAGGTGTTTTTGAAAACGTGATCCACGCTTCCGCGAATGACGCCGATGCCGAACGCGAAATCAAACTGTGGTTCCAGCCGGATGAGCTGGTCGTCGAGATTTACCCTTCCCAGATCATTACCCGCCAAAACGTCCAGGAACGAACCTGGGCCTAAAGACTGCGTCATAACTCGTCATCCCCGGCGGTTACTGGCCGGGGATCTATGAATACACACGACAATGATGGATTCCCCGCCAAAGACCGCGGGGAATGACGATGTGGATCGTCAGGACCCAGGCTCTTGGCCCAATTATTTCTTGAGGATTTGTTTAACGGTTTCAACAATGCCGGCCGCGTCCAGGTGGTTGCGGCGGTAGTTTTCTTCGGTGGTGCCGGAGCCGATATGGGCGGCACGCGGCGAGGGATCCGCTCCCAGGCAGCGCATCACGATCCCCGGCCGGCGGCCGAGGAGACGGGCGGTATTGACCGCGTCTTTCACGCGATGCCCGAGCGCATTGGGCTCCGCGTCGTGAACGGTCAAGAGAGGAACATCGTTTTCCAGATAGTCTTTCACAAAAGTGGAGTTGGGGCGGTGAATTTTATTGAGGCTCACGACGTTGATCACGGTGGCCTTAATTCCCTGCTGGGCCAGCTGAGCTTGTGCTTTCACCGCTTCCGATACCGTGGCTCCGGACGCGACCAGGAGAATGTCGCTTTTGCCGGCGGCGGAAGAGGGAATTACATAACTGCCTTCCAGAAGTTTCCGGGGGTAATCCGTTAACCCGCTGCGGTCCAGGTGCGGAACGTTGTGCCGGGTGCATCGTAAATAGATCGGGTGGCCCGGGTTGCCTTCCTTGAAATAGCGGTCAACGATTAATCGCGTGATTTCAGCGGCTTCCTGCGCGTCGCAGGGTTCAAACATTTCAAAAAGCTCTCCATCGACGCCGGAGAAGTGATCGATCATCCCCGGAGTACCAAGCCCCATCTGGCTTTTCCCATCCGGACCTACGCCGCAGCCGGAGTGCGTTCCCACCGCGACATAGAAGGAGCCGAAGGCCGAGGCATGTTGCAATTCATCGGCTCCTTCGAGAAGAAAATTGTCAAAGGTCCCGATAAACGGGATCAGCCCTTCGTACCCCAGTCCCGCGCATTTGCCGCAGGCATTGGATTCAGAGATCCCTTCCGGGAAGTAAGCGCCCAAGGGGTTGTCCGGGGTATGGCGTCCAACCATTTTCTCCAGATCAAACATCTGGACCGAGTCCTGCAAATCAGGAGAGGTCGCGACCACCTCGGGGTGTTGGACCGCCAGGGAGGCCAACGCCGCCCCAAACCCCACGCGAGTCCCCGTCGGCTTGTCCGTTGTCTTATAGGAAGGAAAAACAACGTGGGCTTTTCGACGAAGCTCCTCGTGTTTCAGCCGCTGCTCAGCCATGGCGCGCTGATTGCGCTCGTCGACGTCCCGCCGGATTTCCGCTGAAACCGCACCCTGCTTGAGGAAGGCGGGCAGTTCCTGCGTGTCGGGAGAACCCAGCCGCGCTTCAATAATGGGAATGGCCCGTGCCAGCTGCTCATTCGTTGGAGAAACGCCGTGAAATTTGTATTCGCCGGGTTTATGATCCCGGAACTCCATGAAATCAACGCCCTTCCCTTTGATCGTGTCGATCAGAATAAGGGTGGGTCGCCCGGCGAGGTGTGCGTCTTTCTTAGCCTGTAAGAGGGCCGCGCGCAGTTGGGAGATAAAATCTCTATTTTGAGCCGGCTCCGAAGATTCGCCGTTGAGAAGAACAACCTTCCATCCCATGGACTCGAACCAGCGGGCGTGATCAATGTGGCTGACGTCGCAGATGCCGGCGGTTTGCTGGGCCTTGTTCCGGTTCAGAATCCAAGTCAGATTGTCGGCCCCGACCAGCGCGGCGTTGGAAGCCGCTTCGTAAATTTCGCCTTCTTCCATTTCCCCGTCGCCGATAATGGCAAAGGTGTGATAGTCCTGGCCTTTGTACCGGGCCGCCAACGCCAGACCCAGGGATTTGGATCCTCCCATGCCCAGGGCGCCGGTGGAAACATCAATGCCAGGAGTCCCGCGGGTGGCATGCCCCTGTGCGATGGCGTCCGGGTTTTTCCTCAGATCCATTAAGGCTTCCAGCGACCAGCCTTTGACGTTGGCTTCAACCAGGGCAGAATACAGAATGGGAACCGAGTGCCCTTCGCTCAATACCAGGCGATCGCGGTGTGTCCAGGCCGGGTCCTGAGGGTCGTAGCGCAAAACCCCTCCAAAAAAGAGAGTCGCCATGACCTCCGCCAGAGAAAGCGTTCCTCCCGGATGGCCCGAGCCCGCCCGGTTCAGGGCTTTCAAATTCAACAGGCGGAGACGTTCCGCTTCGACGCGAAGCATCTCAATCACATCTACCGTCTGTTTTTTCGAAGCGGCCGAAAGTGTCATGGGAATCCCGGAAAGTCAGGTTAGAGACAATTGATTTTATCAAACGGTGAGTCGACGTGACAACGAAACGGCGAAAATTGCCTCACCCGGCCTCCGGCCACCCTCTTCCTGAGGGAGAGGGGCTGGGGGGAGGCAATCAGTTTCTCGGGGCGTAAGGGTTTTGAAGTTCCATGTGGACAGTGAAAGCGTTGCTGGTGGCCGGTCCGGTTTCATCTTCGGCGGTGACGGTCACCGTGAAATCCGCACCCCCGGTGGGCAGTTCATCGTCCGGTCTCACGGCGTCGATAAATTCATCAAAGCGTCCGCGCTTGTCGGCGGTCAAAGGGCCGCTGTGGTTGATCCCTGCGCCGGTTTCAAGGTGATACGTCAAGTGGGTCAGCGAACACCCCTCTGGGATCTGAACGGCCCCGCTTAAATGCATGCGCAACGCGGGGATTTCCGAGTAACTCTTCTGTGTGGGGACCACCTGCAGGGTGACCCGGGGAGGTTGCCGACAAGCCACCTGGATGACGGCGTTGGCGGGTTCCGACCAATCACTGACCAATAGCGTTTTCTTGCCGTTCCGCTTGGCGGAGGCACGGGCACGGACCCGGTACGAGTAGGTCCCGAAGGACAGATCAAAATCGGAAAAAGTCGTTGCGGGTACGGGAAAGGAAGTTCCATCGTTTTTCAGCACTTCATAACCAAAATCGCGGAGCTGCGGAAGGCTTTCCGGTGATTGCCATTGCCAGGAAAGGGTGATCGTTTTGTTAATGACGACCGCTTGAACATTGAAAGGAGCCGGGAGGTCGTTCACCATAGGCGGCGGCTTCGCGACGACGCTGGCCGCGCCAAAAAACAGAAAGAAAAGGAGTTTAAGGCGCCAGGACGGAGACATCGGGATATTGTTCGCGCAGGCCGGGGTCCAAAGACATCGCTTTTTCAAAAGCGGTGCTCGCTTTTTTGGGATGACCGGTTTTCAGATAGAGACGGGCTAAGTTGATGGAAACCTGGGCATCGCCGGCGTCTTTTTCCAGCGCCTGTTTGTAATAATTTTCAGACGCGACCAGATCTCCCTGGATCATGGCTAGATTTCCCAGGTTGTTGTAGGACGAAGCGGCCGTCGCGGCATCGTCCCGCGCTTTAAGAAAGTATTGTCTGGCTTCCTGGTAGTGGCGAAACTCGGTGGCCAGAAACCCAAGGCGCAGCCAGGGT
Organism: Elusimicrobiota bacterium; assembly: GCA_041660185.1. Taxonomy (NCBI): domain Bacteria; kingdom Pseudomonadati; phylum Elusimicrobiota; species Elusimicrobiota bacterium. The sequence continues at coordinate 163,233 of JBAZWU010000003.1, forward strand.
TCGCCGGAGTTTGGCGTTCCGGTTGTGGCTTGTTTAGCGGCCGAAAGGCTGGTCTGCCAGCGAAGATCAATCAAGGATTTCCAGTCCGCCAGGAATTTTTCCTCGATCGCTTGCCGCGTGGGCGCCTTCACTCCGGAGGCGATCTCCGGGAGAGTGGCCGGCTCGAACTGGCGCCAGGCCAGATGAATGTCCAGTGGGGTCACTTTCCCCTGCTGGGACCACCGGCGATACTGTTCCGCCCCCTGTTTCCAGGCGTCGAGGAACGGCGAACCGATCATGGTCGCCTCAACCGGCACCCAGTACGTTCCTCCATAGGGGACTACCCATCCTTCCGGGAAGCCCAGCGCCTCTTTCTGATTTTCTCCTGTATCGAACATCAGGAACAAATGCCCGGGGGCATCCAGCGCGCACGTCGTGACCGTCAGACTTTCCAGGGCGGAAGCCAGAAGAGCGACCACATCTGAGCAGTCGCCACTCTTGCGGGCCAGCGTTTCCCGGGCGAACTGCATCGAGTCGACGGTTGAGGAATCGAGCGAAACCCGATCGTACGGGTTATGGGGCCGAGGCAGATAAGAAATCCCATAAGTCCCCAGCCCTTCAAAGACAGACCAGGCCGTCATGATCGCCGAAGGCACCGGCGCGCCGCGATGGGCCTCCGCAAAAGAGGTGGCGATGGCGCGGGCAAAATCAATCACCGGGGGATCGTTGGGGGTGACAAAAGCCGCGAAACGGTCTTTCTTGTCCCAGCGGATCGTGTTGCGTGAATACAACTTAAAGGGCAGGTTTCGCGTGACTGAAAGCTCCTGATCGCCGTTGTAGTAGGTGACCTTGACCTGGGCCTGGATGGGGGTCGTTTCGGTGACCTCCAGGATCCGGTTGTTGAATGTGGCCGGGAGCGGGATCTGTTTTTCTTCCAAGGAACGCAACTCGGCGATAGCGGTTTCCGAAGGATAATCCATATACCCCTGGATCGCGAAACTCACTTTGATTTTTCGCATGGGAGACTCGCCGTTGTTGCGGATCACCACGGTCCCGAGAGGGACGCGGCTGTAGTACTTGTAGTGAGCGGAGAAAACATCCTCGATCTGAGTCGAGAGAATCTCCAGACGCGGGCCGCTGGACAGCGCGCGCGCCGATACGGCAATGGAAGCGGACGGGACGCTCGTAGCCCCTTGAACCGACTGCGCCGCAATCGTATAGGTGTAGGTTGTGTTAGCGGACAAGGCATCATCCGTCACGCTCGTGTCCACAGTTTCTTTGATTTTCTGGGGTTCCCCCAGCGGGGTGCTGCGATAAACGATATAGCGGGCCGGAAAACGGGTTTTCACGGGGTCCCACTTCAGCGACACGTAGCCTTCACCGGCCGTAGCCGATAACCCGGCCGGCGCCGGAGGTAATAACCTCATGTGAAAAGCCTGAACACGGCCCTCTTCGGCGATATACAGTTCGCCGATGTCGTTCAGGGCGAAGGAGCGGGGATGGTTTAAAAAGCCCTCCGCCTTGCCAAGACTCCCAAAGCCGCCGAGATAAACCCCCTGGGGGTCGTAAGCCAGAAGGCGACCGCGCTCCGCATCGAGCACAAAAAGGTTGCCTTCCCGATCCACCGCGACCTGGCGGGGGTCCTCCAGCACTTCCGGTCCGGCCAGGCCCAGTTCAAACAGGTACCGTCCTGACGCATTGAACGCGACAATCTTGCGATTGCCGGGGTCCGCCACATACAAACGGTCCTTATCCCAGGCGATGCTGACCGGGGTTTTCATCTGGCTGCGCTCGGATCCTTTTTCCCCCCCTGAGAATTGAAAAAGACCTTGATGGTTAAAGGCATCGAAGCGGGAATTACCGGTATTGGCGACAAAGAGAACGCCCTGGGTTGAACAGGCCAGTCCCTGCGGATTGGAGAGCTCTTCCTTTCCGAACTCTTTCAGGAGTTTTCCCTGACGGTCGATTTTGATCACCCGGTCGTTGCCCCGATCGCTGATAAAGAGCGCCCCGGAGGCCGGAGCCGTGGTTAACCCCGAAGGGGTTTTTACCGCCAGCTCCGTTTTGAGATTGATGGAAGCGGTGGTGTTGCGAGTTAAGTCGTAGGTGACAATTTCATTGCGGGAAAAAGAGAGCGTATGCAGCGCGCCATCCGGGTTCCAGGCCAGCCGGTCGGTGTCGATGGGCAAACTGGGTTTCCGGGAGACCTGTAAGCGGGCGGCTGCCACCGGGGTTAAAGCCGGGAGGGATGTTTGCCGGGACAACGCCAACAGAAGCACGCGGCGATTCTTGCTGTCGCAGACAAAAAGAAGATCATTGGCCGTGGCCAATCCTTCGATGGCGCGGAACTGACCCTCTCCGGATCCCGGCCGGCCAAACATCCCGATCGTGCGGCCTTTTGGATCCAATTCCCGAACGCGGTTAGCGCCGGTATCGGCCACATACAGCAAGCCGGAGACGTTCGTGGTCAGAGCCATCGGTTTATTAAAAGGTTTCACCCCGGGTTCTAGGCTGTTAAAGGTATGAAGCAGCTGCCCGGCGCTCGACCACTGCTCGACTTCCTTGGTTTTGACATGGGACACATAAAGATGTCCGGCCACGTCGACCGTCAGGCCGTCGATCGGGGCACCCACATCAAAAGCGTGATAGAAGATGCCGTCTTTGGAGAAAAGCTGTACGCGGGAAGCGTCTTTGTCCGCCACCAGGATGACCTCATCGCGGCTGACCGCGATGTGCCAGGGGGATCGGAACTGGCCAACGTCGGAACCGCGTTGTCCGAAGACGCTTTGCAGTTTGCCTTCCGGGGTAAAGATCTGGATCCGCGCGTTGCCGGCGTCCGCCACATAAAGGAAGCCTTCCGCGTCCACCGCCACCCCGCGGGGATTCTGAAATTCCCCGGGGAGAACCCCCTGCCGTCCCAGCGTCCGCACCCATTCCCCGGCGGCCGAGTACCCGTGAATCTGGTGATTGGCGCTGTCGCAGACCCAAAACCGGCCGACGTTGTCGACGGCGATGGCCTTCGGCGAAAAAGCTTTCAAACCGGCCGGGGCGGTTATGGATTGTTTGAGTTGAACGCTGTCAAAACCACGGGTCAGGGAAGGGATGAAAAGAAAAAGGGTCAGAAGATATGTTCGTGATTTCATCATGTCTTTTTACCAACCTTGTTTGCCAATTGCAACGTGTTGAGAAGCAGCATCGCGATCGTCATGGGGCCCACCCCTCCCGGCACGGGGGTGATGGCGGACGTTTTGGCCTGAACCGCTTCAAAGTCCACATCCCCGCAGAGCTTGCCGGAGCGGCCCCGGTTGATCCCCACATCAATGACCACCGCGCCTTCTTTGACCATAGAGGCTTTCACGAAATGAGGTTGTCCGATAGCGGCCACGAGAATATCCGCCTGCCGGCAAACGGCTTCCAGGTTGAGCGTACGGGAGTGGCACATCGTTACGGTCGCATCCAGGGCCTGCAACATCATCGCGACAGGTTTCCCCACCAGCTTAGAACGCCCTAAAACCACCGCCTGCTGTCCGGCCACCGGGATATTGGAACGCAACAGCATCTGGATGACGCCGTGCGGTGTACAGGAAAGAGGCGATTTTCCAGAGGCCATGTCCGTCCAACTCTTGTATTCGAACAACTGCCCGAGGTTATAGGGATGCAGCCCATCCGCGTCTTTCCCGGGGTCTATCATTTCCAGAAGAGGGGTCGAATCCACATTCCCCGGTAACGGGAGTTGCAGCAGAATCCCGTGCACACGTGAATCCGCATTGAGTTCTCGAATTTTCTTCCGGAGTTCTTCCGGCGTCGCCGTGGCCGGTAATTGGGCATGGATCGACGTCATGCCGACGTCCTGGCACGCTTTGATTTTGTTGGCCACGTAGGTCTGGGAGCCCGGGTTATCCCCGACGAGAATGGTCGCCAGCCCTGGCGGGCAGCGGTGGCTTCGAACGTAAAGAGCCACGCCTTCCTTAATCTCGGCCCGGATCGTCGCCGCCATTTGTTTTCCGTCCAGAAGGAGAGTCGTCATGTTAGATATCCCTCAAAAGAGAGGAGGTTCCCTGGTCGCGCAGCCCTCTCAGATGGCCCAGAATCTCCCGGGTCGAGCGGGATTTGTTCAACGTGTAAAAATGAATGCCCGGGGCGCCCTTTTGAAGAAGCTCCCGGCATTGTTGCGCCGCATAGCGAATTCCGATTCGACTCACCGCGTTCAGATCCTCCTGCACGGGCTGCAACTCTTCGGTCAGTGAGACTGGCATTGTTGCGCCGCAGAGCTGGGTGAAGCGCTGGATTTGCGAGTAGTTGGTGATGGGCATAATGCCCGCGAGGATCGGGATCTGAATGCCGATGGCCCGGGCCCTCGACACAAAATCGAAATAACGGGTGTTGTGAAAGAAAAGCTGAGTGGTAATAAAGGAAGCCCCTGTATCGACTTTTCTTTTCAGGTGCCGGAGATCCTCCTCCATGGTCGGGGCTTCCGGATGTTTTTCCGGGTAACCGGCCACTCCAAAGCAGAAGCCTTTCCGTGCCACCGTTTCAGCCAATTCATTCGCGTGCCGGAATCCATCCGGATGGGACACAAAAGCCGTTTGTCCCCGCGGCGGATCCCCGCGCAGGGCCAGGATGTTTTCAATCCCGTTATCGGTAAATTCCTGGAGAATATCCCGGATCTCGGTTTTGGAGTGTCCCACACACGTGAGGTGCGCGACCGGTTCAATGCCGATGTCCCGTTTGATCCGGGTGACGAGTTCCAGGGTTTTGCGGCGCGTGCTCCCCCCGGCACCATAGGTGACGGAGACGAAATCAGGCTGCAGCTGCTTCAGGTCCCGGATCACGGCCATGAGGTCCGCCGCCGAGGGGTCATCTTTCGGCGGGAAAAATTCGAAAGAGAACAGCGGCCGCCCGGCCGTCAGAAGCTGTGAAATTTTCATGCGTGAATCCCCAGTTTTTCCGTTACGATTTCAAGGTTCTCGACATCCTCTCGATTGTACCGCAAGAGGAGATCCAGCGCATCACAGCAGGACGCTTTGGACGGCTCCGAAACGGGCGGTTCATGACGTACATGGGTTGCCCAGAGGGTCATTGCTTGAAGCCCGTCCACGCCCTCCGTATCCCGATGTATCCCGAGTTGCCGTTCGACGGATTTCAGCCCGCCCTTCAGTTTGGCGCGAAGGCAGTCGTGCATGAGATCCCGATGCCGGCAGACCTTCCGGAGATCAAGTCCCAGAAACCGTTCGATCACCGGCAGATCAAAGCGGCTCCCATTGTAAGTGAACAGGCAACTGACCCCGATCAGCGCTTCCTGCAGCGCCTTCCGTGTAATTCTCGGAGCCACCAGCTGGGTGGTTCCTGTCTCCCGGCGATAAATACCAATCACGGTGATGGTGCGGTCCCAGGCGGTTTCGATATCGAGATAGGCAAAAGACATATTTGAGTTTCAAAAACAGATCGATTTTGATTTGGCCGGAACAACGATCATAGCTTTTTCGGATGCGATCGCGTAGCGGATCCGACGGACGGATCCGCGGCAGGGTTCCCCGTCTTCTTGCGGCCACAGATCGTTCTGGGCTTCGAACTCGATCTCGCGGACGCGCAGGGAGACCATCTGTCGGGTGGAAACGGGCCGCCCCAACCGTCCCTTCAGGAGAAGGGAAACCAGCTTCCATTTGGGCATCGCGGGGAGCAGAAAGACATCCAGCAGCCCATCATTGGCGCGAATCGCCTTTGAAAAATATAGGCCGCCCGAGAAAAAGGGATTGTTGCAAACCAGCGCCATGAAAAAAGTTCCCATAACGGTCCCCTGGTCCCATCGGGCCCGGAGTGAAATCGGACAAAAGCTTCGCAGTGTTTTCAAGGCGCGGGGCCTTTTTTTAGGCTCATTTCCGGCGGACGCCGGGGGGAGGTCCAGTTGCCGGCCAAATCCGGCATTATTGAAAAACAGCTGGTGGTTGGCCCACGCCAGATCCATCGCGCGGGTTTTTCCGGTGCAGGCCAGTTCGAAGGCCGCGGCAGGGCGTTTCCGGCGAAGTCTTAACGTGCGGGCAAAATCATTGCAGGTCCCCCCCGGCACGACGGCGATCTCCATGGAAGAGAGACGATTGAGCCGCTGAAGCTCGTTCAGGACACGGTGCAAGGTCCCATCGCCGCCGAGCACGACCAAGCGGGAGCATCCGTCTTCGATCATCTGGCGGATGAGGTGTTCCGTGGTATCGGGGTGTTGGCGGTCGACGGCCCCAAACCGGTGATCCCATCCATGACGCCGGGCGATTTGGGTGGCCAGTTTCTGGTGACTGGCCAGCCGACGGGGGTCGGATGGATTCAATAAAAAGAAAATCTTCAATTAAACGATTCGGGGCGTTTGAATTTCGGTGGCGCTTGGATGGCCGGTTCATTCAAGTAATCCCAGAGGCGGGACCAGAACGACGGATGAGACGAGACGGGATACTGGAGATATCGGCCCGCGCGTAATCGGCTCTGCGGGCCGGGTTTCTTTTGACGTTCCTGAAGGGTTTTCTGGAGCATGTGGAGCGTGGCGTTGTAATCCTGGATGTGGGTGTTCCAATCGCGTGCCAGGGACTGCCAGGTCTGTTCAAGTTGTTCCAGCGACGGTCCCAGAGACTGCTTAATGTCCGTCATCAGACTCGGGGAAAACTGGTTCCATTTGACGGCGCGGGATTCAAGATCCTGCAGCGTTTCACGAAGATGGTTCAAATCCTCTGCGATGGGAGTGACCGTAGAAGAAGGAAGGGGGGCCCCATCCATGGCGACGATTCTCATGGCTCTTATTGTAGATCGGAGCGGCGGTCAAAGTCTATGAGGGAAATCGGTTTTTAGGCGGCTTTCCCCAGCGGCTTCTTGGCCGGACGCAGCCAAAGAAGCAGGGTTTGCATTTCGTGCATCTGCTGACGAATAGCCGTTATCGCCTGCACGGTTTGCGGAGACAGGGGGCCGCCCGTCGTCATCGTCACATCGGAAGAGACGGTTTTCGCTTGTTGAAGTTCGTTCGACAAAGCGGCCATCTCGGATTCCTTTTCCGCCAATTTTGATTTCAGTTCCTCCAGCAGGGCGCCGCCTTTATCGGCCCATTCCGTCTTCATCTGGTCCCACTCGGATTCTTTAGCGGCCCATTCGGTTTCTTTCTCGGACCATTGCGCGCTCTGCTGATTGAAGTCGTCCTCTTTTTCGGACCATTCAGTTTCCTTCTGTTGAAGCATCGTCAGCCGCTGCTCGAGCTCCTGTTCCCGGGCTTTGACTTCCACTTGCAATTCGAGGAGCTGGCCATTGTTGCGGCGAAGGTCTTCCATCTCTGCCTTGGCTTGCGCCTGAAAGGTGAATAATTCTTTCAACATCCGGCCTGCTTTCAGCAAACTGGCGGATTGATGCTGGAGCGTTTCCTGGACGGGAGTGAGCGTCTGCAGCGCTTGGCGGGCTTCGTTGGTTTTGTCTTCGAGTGCCTGGGTGGCTTTTTCATAGCCCTCCCGGAGCGTGGCTTCGCGGAGCTGCGCTTCGGCCAACCGATGGAGGAATTCCTTGGTTTGGCTTTCGCGCTCCCCCTGCGACCGTTTGGTTTCTTCAGCCGAGAACGCCTTCTGCCGGTCGAGCGTTTTTCGCGTTTCCTGCAGATCGTGTTCCAGCTGTGCTATTTTGCCGATCTGCGCCTCATGCTGTTCGGTCATCTGCTGCAGCTGTGTCTGCAGGTCGGAAGAACTTTCTTCCGTGCGCTGCTGATCCTCCTGCGCCCGTTTCATTTCTTCAACCCACATCGCTTTCTGCCGGTCCAGCGTGTTCCGGGTCTCCTGAAGCTCCCGTTCCTTCGCCTCCATCCGGACGATCAGGGAATTCTGCGCCTCTTCCGTCTGCTGAAGTTGCGCTTGCAGGCCGGTGATGTCCCGCTCAGCGGCCCCCCGGTCTTCGGCTGCGCGTTGGAGCTGCCCCTGCAGCTGTGCGAGTTCCTGGGTCAAGCGCTGTTGTTCGAAACCCCGTTGGGATTCCGCCGCTTGTTTGGCTTCCTGGGCTTGGGTGATCTGTGTTTTGAGATCCCGCACGGTTCGCTGAGAGTCGTCTTCCCACTTCCGGAGCTCGCTTTCCATCTGATCTTTGTAGAGAAGAGGCATTTCGCGTTCGGCGCTTTCCTTGGCTTCGCGCCGGATGCGTTCCGTTTCCGCCTGCCAGTGGGATCGTTCCACTTCCAGGTCGCGCCGGGCCTGGGAAATTTCCATCTGCTGCCGGGCGATCTCTTCCTCCCGGTGAAGGAGCGTGTTGCGCAGGCCGTCTTTTTCCGTCCGGATCTGGGCAATCGCGTTCTCCCAGTGTTGGGCGCGCTCCTGATCCCGCCGGGCAAATTCGCGCTTCAGCTCGTCACTCTGCGCCGCCATCTGGCCCTGCCACCGGTTGCGGTCTTCCTGGTACTGCGCTTCCATCTGGTGCAGCTGATTTTGAAGCAAAGCAATCTGGGCTTTCCAGCTGGAGGCTTCACGCATCTGGCTTTCAATCTGCGACTGCAGGAGCCTGACTTCGCCTTGGGTCTTCTGTTCCAGGGCTCGGCGCTCTTCCTGCGAGGATTCTTTTATTTCTTCAATCGCTTCGTCTTTCTCCTCTAGATGGCCCTTCATGGTTTCCAACTCCAGCTGCAGCTGCCGCCGGAGCTGCGCCATTTCCTCGTCCTTCTGGCGGAGGGCCTGGGCCCAGTGATTTTTCTCATCCTGGTAGCGCTGCTCAAAATCATGGAGACGCCGGGTCAGGGTTTGTTCCACCTCGTGTTCCACCGTTTCGCGCTCTTTGAGCTGATTTTTGAGCGCGCCCATCCAGGTTTCGCGCTCTTCCGCAATCCGCCGCTCCAGTTCTTTCAGCTGCGATTCCGCCTTGCTCCGGGACTCGTGGAGTTCCTGCTCATATTTTTCCCGGCGAAGTTTTTCCTGCATCTCGCGCAGTTGTTGTTCCACCTTGCCGGCCAGCGCTTCCTCTTCTCTGGCTTTGAGGGATTGGAGAATCACTTTCTCATGCTCGTCTTTGAGCTGCCGCTGGAGTTCGTTAACATGGTCTTCCAGTGTTTTCTTGGAATTCTCCTGTTCCTGAAAACGGCGATCCATTTCCTGCAGGCGCTGCTCAATTCCCGAGGGCGCGGCCATCGGCGGCATCCCCGGAGGCATGGCGGGCGGCATCGCGGTTTTGGGAGGGGCCTGCAGCCCCGGCATTCCCATCAGCGGCAGGCCAGGGGTTGTTGATAGTCCCGCCGTGGCGGCCGGCGTCGTCATCGGCGGCAGAGGCGCTCCCCCGGAGGATCGGGCAGGAGGAGGCGGCGGCACGGGCTTCGACGATCGAGAAGGCGGTGGCGGCGGAACAGGATAGTTATCAGACATGGTAATCTCCTAGGAGGCCTTTTTGTCTTTCAGAATAATGGCGGCCCGCAGTCGTTCAACCCACGTAATCAACTGGGTATTTCCAGGATCTTCGTTCAGGGCGCGTTCAGCGATCGCTGCCGCTTCCTGGTAATTCCCCAGCGCATGATGGCTGAGGGCTAAATATTGATACGCGGCCCCCAGCCGGGGGTCTTTGGCCAGGCACTCTTCAAAGGCCCGGATCGCCTCGGCCCATTGCTGGGATTGGTAAAATTGAACACCGATTTCAAACGCGGACCAAGTGGCGCCGTGCACGGGTTCCATTTTCCCGGAGCCCGCCGTCCGCGCCTGGCGCAGCCGTTCCACTTTTTTTCGCAAATCGTCCGCCAGTTCCCTGGCCCGGTCTTTCGCTTCGCTCATCAGGACGTCCCGGTTCTCCAGGGCGGCCTGAAGGCCCGTTGTTTCCGACTCGCAGCCCGCCAGGAGCGCCTCGTGCTGCCGGCAGAGGTCGTCGCGCTGCGCGATGGCCTGGCGCAGAGCCGCTTCCAGTTTTTCCTGCTCCATCTGAAGCGACGCTTTGGCCGCGCCGTGCAGCGTATTTTCCGACTGGCTCAGCGCGTTGTCCCGGGCCTGAAGTTCCGCCAGTTCCGATCCGCGTTTAGTGATAATCGTTTCCAGACGCCTTCGTTCCGCCGCAAAATGAACGCGGGACTGTTCCAATTCATCTTTGAGCTGCTTGCGCTGGCCCTGCAGATCTTTCTCGCGCCGTTTGATCTCGTCCTGAAGCCGTTTGTCCCGCATGGACAGCCGCGTCTTCAGCATTTTGACATCGTCCTCTTTGGCGTGCAGTTTGGAGGCGCGCAAGCTCTTTTCCTGCTCATAGAGGCTGCTCAGCATGGCGAGGCGGTCGCGCAAGGGCTGGAGATCCTTTTCCGCTTGGCCTCTCAGGCGTTCCTGAAGGCTGGCGGCTTCCGATTCTTTAAAGGCAATCTGCATCCGGAGCTGGGCCATCGCTTCTTCGGTATGGCGCACTTCCTGCTCGCAGCGTCCCTGAAGGTCCAGCACACTCTGTTCCAGGCGCACTTTTTCCTGCTGCAGGTTCTGTTTTTCCATCTGCCACTGCTCCAGCGTGGCATGCCACTCTGTTTCCGAGGTGGATTCCTGGCTTTCAATTTCTTCGGTGGTCCGCTGCACGTCCTCGTCCTTGTCCGCCAGGCGGTGGCGGTAATCCGCCTCGGCCTCTTCGATGGCTTTTTCCTGGAAACGGATCTTATCGAGAAGCGCCCGGCGCTCCTCTTCATGGGTGTGTTCCAGCGACTGAGCGTCGTTCTTAATCCGCAGCTCCCACTGCGTCAGATCCTGCCGCAGGTCGTCGATTTCCTTTGATTTTTCCTTGCGAAGCGTTTCCCAGTTGTCGTGCGCCTGGGTCATGTGGGTTTTGAGCTGGTCGATCTGGGCGCGCAGGGCTTCATTGGTCCCGCGCCACGAGTTCACCTTCTGGTTGAACTCTTCGCTTAAAATCTGGAGCCGCTGCTTGGAACGGGTGATGATCGTCTGGAGCTCGTTGTCCCGGGACGCCAGGGTGGACTCCTGGGATTTACGCTCCTCCTGGATCTGTCGCTGCAGCTGGGCGATGCTGTCCTGCAGCTTTTTCTTCTCAGCCTCAAAAACACCGGTGCGCTGCGCCAGTTCCTGATCCCGCTGTTGTTTCGCCTGGCCAATTTCGTTTTCCAGTATTTGAATTTCTTTTTGACGCCCGGTCAGCTGGCGTTCCGAGACATCCTTGTGGTCTTTCAGTTTCCATTCGATTTCTTCTTTGGCTTTTTCCAGCTGGAAGCGTTCTTCAGCAAATTGTTTGGCCAGCCGGTCCAATTCCCCCTGCCGGTCCGCTTCTTTGGCGAGCAGATTGGACTGCAGCGCGGCGATCTGCGAATCCGCGTCCGCCAGCTTTTTGGCGGATTCTTCTTTGAGCGCGGCCAACGCCGTCCGAAGCATGCCCTCTTTTTCGTGCCCGCGGCGCTCGAGCGTGGCCATGGCCCGGTCGTAACGGGCCAGCAGGTGCTGGTGTTTGGCCTGCTGTTGGACCATCTCCTGCTGCAGCTGGGCGATCATCTCTTCGCGCGCGCGCATATCCGCCGGGAAATTTTCCCGCGCCTGTTTGAGTTCGGACTCCATCTGACTGATCATGTCCTGAAGCGTCCGGGTCCGCACGGTGGCGTTATGGATCATTTCGCGGCGCCGGGCTTCATGCGCCACCGCCTCCTGCCGGATCTGGTCTTCTAATTGCTCGATCTGGAACCGTTTGCTCGTCAGGGTTTCCTGCGCGGCCTGCGCGGTCGCCTCCTGCTCGGAGCGGAGGCTTTCGAGAGACGCTTTCGCCTTGGCCCGTTCCTGCCGGAAGCGGTTCTCCAACTGATCATGCTGTTCCCGCTCCTGCTCGGTGAGTTTCTGAGACTCGCTCTGGCAGTCCTGCAGCTCCTGGGCTACGCCGCTGAGGCGCTGCTCCTGCTCGGTGCGTTCCTGTTCTAAACTTTGAAGAAGGGCCTGCCGCTGCTGTTCCAGCGGCTGCACCTGCTGTTCGAGCTGCTGCTGCTCCCGTTCGATCGTCTGCTGATGGAGCGCTTCCTGCCGTCGCAGCTCCTCCTCGAGTGCTTTGATTTCCTGCTCTTTCCGGCTGATCTCGGATTGCCAATGCGCGCGCACCCGGTCGATTTCCGCCTGCGCGCCGGCCAACTGCTTCTCCGCGGCGACCCGCTCGGACTCCAGCATCTGTTCTTTTGAGCGCACGGCTGCCACGAGATCCTGCTGTTTCTGCGTCAGCGTCTGGCGGAGAACGCTGAGCTGGGTGGCTTTCCCCTGCAGAAGGGCCTTGGCCTGCTCCCGGGCCTGGGCCAGATTGGTTTCGAGCGCTTGAATCTGTGTCCGCAACGCATCGGAATCTGTTTGAATCGATTGTTTTTTGGCGGCCAGGCTCTGTTCCAGAAGAAGCGGCAGCGCCTGGATCTTTTGGACGATTCCTGATCGTTCCTTTTCCTTGGCTTTCAAGACCCCCTGAATCTTGGATTCTTCGTCCCGCTTGGCGTTCAGAAAAGCGTCCAGGGCCTGGCGCCGTTCATCCAGGCGTTTGCGCAGCCGCTCTTCCTGTTCCGAGGCGGTCCGGGCGAGCGCTGTTTCCTTCTCGTGGTAATCCTTTTCCAGGGTTTCTACGGCCAGGCCATACTCTTTTTCGGTCTTGTCGGCGTTCTCGTGCACGCGCTGGAGGTCGCGCTCGAGGGCTCGCAAACGGGTCCGGAGCGCCTCGACTTGCCGGTTAAAAAGGTCTTCTTCGGATGCAAAACGTTTGCGCAGCTCGGCTTCCTGGGGCGCGGTGATGGCCTGAGCTTCCTTGAGGGACTGATCTTTGAGTACCAGTTCTTCCTGCCAGCGGCGCCGCATGACGTCGAGTTCCTGCTCGGCTTCAACGCGTTTCTTTTCCAGGGTCAAAATTTCCGTTTGGATCATCGCTTCTTCGGCTTCGGTCCGCTGCTTCAGTTCCGCGACCCGGTTTTTATGAGCGGTTTCCAGGGCGGTCTGCTCGTCCTTGAGCTGGCGGCTGCGTTCCTCGTGATGCGCCTGCGCTTCCCGGTACTGCTCGTCCAGGGTCTGCAGCTGGGTGCTCAGGGTTTCTTTTTCCTTCCCGAGCGTTCCCAGGCGCTGCGCGTAATCCGCTTCCACCTCCCGGAGCTTTGTCCGGACCTCGTCCTTCAGGGTTTTAATCGCGGCATCCTTTTCATCGAGCTGCTTTTGCCAGGCCTGCAGTTCTTCTTGAAGCTGGTGCTGGAGGGCCTGTGTCTGGTGGGTCAGGGAGCCGATCGATTCCTGCGAGATTTTCTGAGCCTGCTCCAGCCGGCCCTTCGCGTCGCTTTCCGCCAGCATCAGTTTGACCTTTAATTGCTGGACCTGCTCCTCGCGTGACTGAACCAGCTGCTGCCAGCTTTGGCTTTCCTTGCCGAGATGGGTTTTTAAGGTCGACACTTTTTCGTTGGCCCGTTCCTGCCGCCGTTTCATGTCCTGCAGCCGCCGTTCTTGTTCCAGCTGCCAGGCCGCCAGACGTTCCTGGAAAGTCGTATGAAGACGCAGGCGCTCGTCTTCCTTCGCTTTCATCGTTTCTTCCCACTGCTTGCGTTTCTCCGTCCATTGCCGTTCGAGTTCGTGCAGGCGTGTCTGCCAGAGTTCCTGGGCGGCTTGACGCTGCTGCTCCTGCTGCTGCATCTCCGCTTCCAGGCCCGCTTCCCGTTTAGACAATTCCTGTTTGAGCGCGAGCAGCTCATCATCCTTTGATTGAAGAAGCGTGCGCCATTTCTGCCGTTCTTCCGCCAGCTGGGCTTCCTGCTCCTGCAGCATTTTCTCCGCGTGTTCGACGCTTTCCTGCTGGGCGGACAGGGTCTGATCAAAAGCCGCTTTTTCTTCGATGTGGCCTGCTTCGACCTGCCGGTTCGCCTGGGTCAGCGCCTTTTCGCGCTCGTTGAGCTGCCGGTTCCAGGCGGATTGGTCTTCCTGGAGTTTCCTTTCGAGAAACTTGATTTCACGTTCGGCATCCTGCTGCAGGAATTGCAATGTCTGCTGCTGGGAATCCCGCCGCGTTTTAGCGGAAACTTCTGATTTTTCTAGGGCAATCCGGATGGATTGAATCTCCTTATCCAAAGCCTGTAAATGAGCCGCGCCTTCGGTTTTTTCCTGCGAGATCAGCCGGTCCACTTCTTCCAGAGTGGCCGAAAGTTTTGGCAGATCGGTTGGTGTGTTGGAGAGAGCCGCGGACGCCGCCGCGTCCGAAGGAGACGGTTTCTCGGATTTTTGCCCCTTTTTAGGGATCATGGCTCGAAAGCGGTCAGAGAGTGACATGGGCGAGATGAGTTTAGTCTGATTTAACGCGGTTTCAAGGATTAATTTACAGGTGAGGGAGATTCGTCTCCAGCGTCTTGATTTCTTCTAAAAATCAACTCGAATTGAAATGGGGACTTTTGACCAATTTTTTGGGTTTTGTTATCGGTCGCCGGCCGAGGGAGTCTTCTTCCTTATTATTCAGGCCGTAGCTGTTTCAGGAATTCAGGAGTTTCCTTGTCAGCCGGATCGATTTCAATCACCCGGTTCCACAGTTTATGGGCGCGGATGTGGTCATCGAGCAGGAAGAAGGCGGAGCCCATGATCTTGAGTGCCGTGACATCGTTGGGATTCAGGTCCAGAATGTCCTGGCATTTTTTAATGGCGATATCGTATTTGCCTTCCAGAATCGCCTGGCGGGCATCGAACACTTTCTGGTCGACCGGCGTAAAGAGCTCCGGACCTTTCGGCGCTTCCGTCTTATCCATGCCCGCTTCCGTCTCGATATTGTTCAGCAGAGAAAGCAGTTTCTCGTTGCGCGGGTCTTTAAAGTAGGCCTGCCGCAGGGCGGCCACGGTGTCCTTCAGGTTGCCGTTTACATAGGAAAGGACGCCTTTGCGGGTCATGGCGGCCGCCTCTTCGTTCCCCATGGCGCTCGGCACAGCCGCGATCACTTTCTGGAATTTCTCGACGAGCTTCTGAACGTTCTTATCCGACGGATCAACATCCAGGGCGGCCTGAAGCTGTTCCTGGACCACCAGGAAGTTGCCGGACTGGGCCGAGGCGTAGGCTTTCTGCACAAGTTGATGCACATTCTCTTCGCGGCGTTCCAGGACTGAGCGGCCGAACTTCCAGGTCAGGCCGATGCGCGTCGCCGTGCCCAGCGTGTGCAGCCCCAGCGAATAATCGAAGGTAATACTCTTGAGGGTATAGCCGAATCCCACATCGGTTTCCTGGAACCCCTCTCCCTGGAGGCCCTGAATGCCGAAGCGCCCTTTAAAATTCTTGGTGAAGCCGAACTCGCTGCCAAAGTGCCAGCCCGCGTTGGCATTAATATTTTTGTCGATGTCAAAGGCCAGCAGCAGCCGTTTCTTGAAGAATTGATCAGAGGCGCCGAAGCGGAAAACCAACGGCATCTTATCCTCGGTGTCCCCCGACACCTTGGCATACACATTGCGGATCGTGAGCCCCAGGCGGCGCCGGCCGTCTTTCATGTCGATCAGGGTCGATAGATCGGCCACCATCGAAGAGTCGGACGAGTAGTCCACGCTGCGGGAAATCTGCCGCAGGGCCGTCCCAATGGCCACATGGTCGACCACTTTCCGCCCGTACGAAAAGCCGATCGCCTGTTCTTGAACGGCAAACGTGCCGGCCTCGCTCACGCTGGTAAACTGCTGGGTGGGCTGGTCTACCGTGACATTGACGCGCTCAAATCCGGAATTGGCCAGTTTCGTCAGGCTCAAGCCCCAGGCGCTGCCGCCTTTTTTGGAAGGTATCACGAAGGAATAGAAATCGTAGGTGGTGTCTGCAAACAGGGTGGCTTTGAGCAGAGTCAATTCTTTGCGGGTGATCTGGGAAAGTCCGGCCGGGTTCCAGTACGTGGCGCTGGCATCATCGGCGACTCCCACAAACGCGGCACCCATCGCTAAACTGCGGGCCCCGGCGCCGTAGGAGAGAAAGGCGCCCGGCTGGCCGCCGGTGGCGGTGGCTGAAACGAAAGAAGGGCTTGTCGTTGCGAGGAGCGTAGCGACGAAGCAATCTGCCAGGACAGATCGCCACGGTCGCCTTGGGAGACCCTGCCTGCCGGCAGGCAGGCTCGCGATGACGTCATAGACAAAAAGAAACGTATCCTCCACATAGATGGAGAATACGCGCTCGACCGATCGATAGGTCTTTGAGCAATTCATATTTTTTCGGTAACCCCGCTAACCTCGGCTTGCAGCCGGTGGGTCCGGAGGCTTTGCGTCGCCTGATTCCTCAGACTTTGCCTTTATCGTTTTGTGTACGCCCCGTACTACGCTCTTAGTATAAGATCGAACAGATTTTTCGCCACAAAAATGTTTGATGGTTAAGAGAAATTTTATCCCCCCATGCTCAATAATAGGTCATTAATATTAGATTGATTTATAGACATGTTTTTGCCTATGTATGTAAATTGATTTTTAGTGTCGATTCGAGTGATCATGGGAATTTGTGCGTTCGGTTGCATCTCGCTGGAGGTGTTTTCTTTTTGTTTCCTCAGAAAACCATTGAAATCCGGAAAAAGGCGCGAGGGAATAATGGTCATCGTCGGGGATTAATGGATAACGCCGATCTTTCGGATCACGGTGCTGGATCCTTTGCCGCCGCTCACCTGAATCTGGGCGAGGTAGCCGCCTTTAGATACTTTCTGCCCGGCCTCGTTGGTGCCGTCCCATCCGCCTGGCGGGACCGTATTGGGCCCTTGCAGGCCGCCCGGTGTTCCGCCCTGGAAGTTCCAATGCATGACCCGATAGCCCAGCAGGTCGTAGACCGTGATGTCGACATTCGCGTCACTGGCCAATAAATAGGTAATAAACGTGCGCCCTTCGATGCCGCCTTTACGGGTATCGACAGGATTCGGGTAGTTGGAGACCTTGGTGATGATTTCTTCCGGCAAGCCGGTATCGATCGTGCCGGATATCTCAGACCACGCGCTTTCGCTCCCTGCGCCGTTGATCGTCTGAATCTGATACCGGTAGAAGTGGCCTTGTGGTCGCGCGGCGCCGGTTTCGCCGTGGAGAAGCATCAACGGTGAAACCAGCGGCTGAGCCCCGACGCGGACGGTCCCTGGAGCTCCAGCCGATTGGGCGCCCAGAGAGGAGGCCCGGTTTTCGGCGCCAAACGTAAAGTTCGGTGTGGAGGTCTGAATAATTTCAAGAGGCACCGGGTTGCCGTCAACGTACTGCCGGATCTTGTAAGAGAAGAGCCCCGACGGTCCAATCGTCTCCGCCGGCGGCCATTGCAGGGTGATGACGCCGCTGGGCGTGCTGGTCGGCAGATTCACAAAGCCTTTCGGCGCGCTCGGTTTCGTTATGTCGATGCGAACCGTGGCCACGTTGATCGGCGACGGCGGCAGCGTCAAGCCATTAATCGTCGTAATGGTGCGCACCATCAGGAAGTACACACCGTTGTTGCTCAGCCCGAGGCCCGTGATATTCACCGGCGGCTGCGAGTTGATCGTGATCCAGTTGGTCAGGGACGGAGTCCGGGTGATATCGCTGGAGACGCTGACGCCCACCTGGTAACTCACCGATACGTTCGACGGCAGCGGCATGGGCGGGTTGGTCAGCCAGGTGGCGGAGACCTGATCCTGCCGGTTGCTCCAGGCGTCCTGGAGGTAGAGGCCCGTCAGCGCGGAGTTGGACGACAGCGTGATGTCCGGCCGCACCGAGATCGTTGAGATCTGAACCGTCTGGAAGTTGTAGATTGGAACGTCCGCGCTCTGAATCGGATAGGAGTTCAGCGGATCCTGCAAGGCCGTCGACGGATCGATTGCGAGTCCCCCGGCTCCGGCGATGGATAAGCCGGCCAGATGGCCCTGCGTCGATGTCCCGGAGCCGTCCAGCGTCCCGATATCCGCGGCCAGCAGGAGTGTTCCTCCGGAGGTATTGAAGGTGACCGGGACGCTCAACGGAATCGTGGCGACGCCGCCCTGGAAGTGGCCCAGGCCCGGTCCCCAGGGCAGCGAGCCCATCAATGTGTCGCTGATGTCCAACTCTCCATTAAGGTTGGCATCCAGATACACGTAAATTTGGCTGAAATCACCGTCTCCGGGAGTCGCCCCGAAGGGACCTGTCGACGTCTGGATCGTGCCAGTCTGTGTGACGGTGACGGATCCGACAATGACCTGGTTGATGCTGGGGGTTACCGTCACGGCCAACAGAGGCACCTGGGTCGTTCCCTGGAGCGCCGACTCCGGCGTCAGCGATCGTCCGGTGACCCGGACCGTGAGCGGTGTGATAATGATTTTCCGTGAATCGTGCGGCAGATTGTCCGGCAGCATGGCGTCCACGCCGGCCGGGATGAAGGAACCATTGAACCAGCCCGGATCCTGAATGCCGACGCCTTCCGCGTTATTGGACGTCGCGCCCAGGGCGATGTCATAGGCGATAAAGTAGGTCTGCGGCGTCGGCGTCAGGGTTTCAGTTCTGAGGAAGTTGACGGTGGTTGTCTTCGGCTGGGTTCCGGTCGGATCCGGGGTGGTGTAGGAGCCGGTTCCCACCAGGATGTCCGAGCCGTCGATCACTTCGTTAAAGTTGGCATCGCGATACACTTTAATGAGAGCGATATCGTCGTTCGACCCCAAGGTCTGCAGGTTGCCCTGGCCGTTGCGCGATACTTTCAGCGAACTCAGGTAGGCATACGACACATCGGTCTGGAGCGTAAATTTCAGGATGGGAACGTTCAGGTCCCCCTGGGTGGCTCCGTTCGGAGCGACCGTATCGTCCGGAATAAAGGTCACTTGGTCCGGATACTCGCTCAGCGTCGCTTCTTTGGTCGTCAGCGGCGGCGAATTGGCCAGAGCCACCAGTTTCGGCATCACGACATTAAAGCTGCTCGCGCCCATGATCCGCGCTCCCATGGTGACCTGCTCGTTCGGCTCTTGAACCCCGTTGTTGTTGATGTCACGGTACAGCGGGGAGAATGGATTGATGTCATAGGCGAGGAAATAGTTGACCCCCGTGAACCGGTCATTCACGTTGGGAACGACCTGCGGCGTGACGAAGGTCAGGGTGGCCACCCCGGTACTGAAGTTATTCGTCCCATTGGTAATGAGCCCGGGTTTGACCAGATTGTCTCCGATCACGGTATCGTTGGTGACGCCGTACACGATGCGGTTCTGGAGATGCCCCGCCGGCGTGGTCCCCAGGAATCCGCGGGTCAGGCCGGTAAAGGTGTCTACCCCGTCGTTATCGGTGTACCGGATCAGCTCGCTGTCGACCAGGAGGACCCCGGGCACCCCGGCACCCGACGGGAAAGAGGAGGAAACGCTCACGCGCATGGACGTGGCCGAGGCGTTGAGATCGGCGGCCAGCGCGCTGGTCGGCGTGGGGTTCCCGTCGTCAAAAGCCCCGTTGTCATTGAGGTCCTTCCATAAGTTGACGTGCACGATATCGCTGTCATCCGTGTTCTGCCCGATTCGCTCGACGGTCAGCGCCTGCCAGACGGCGGTATTATTGCTCGCTTTGACATTGATCTTGGCCACCTTCGCGTTCCTTTTGTTCTGCTGGACCATCGTGGGCAGGACATCGGTGAAGGTCACGGTCATGGTGTCAATCGTGGCGGCCACAACCTGCGTTCCGGTCTGCATCGGGAACGTGGTGGTGTTGATGGTGTGGACGCCATCCCCGGCCGAGAGCGCGCCGATGATGAAGGCGTCTTTGCTGAGCGCGTTCAGGAAGAAGGCGTTGTTGGACGGCGCCGACTGGCTGATATCCGCCGCCACCCAGAAGGTGCGGGGGTTTGTACTGATGACGACATATCCGGGAGCGCCGATGGTCGGGTCATCCAGCGGGATGTGGACGCTGCCGTATTGACTGACCCCGGTGCCCATCAAGATGTTGTTGATCCCGACATCCCCTCCGCTGTCCCGCACAAAGGTATCGCCGGTGTAGATGTTCACGGCCGAGATGTCCGAATCGGTGCCGTTCAATCCGCCGGGGACGTTTCGTCCGAGGTCGAGCGAATACCAGCGGATGTCGTAGTTGTTTTCCCCGCGAAGCGTCAGCTTCATCAAGGCGACGTTGCGGCTGCCCTGCGTATAGTTGAACCCGAGGAAATTCGGCATCTCCGAACTGTTGACGACGGTATAGGTGGAGTGGGTCGGCGGAGCCAGCGGGTTGCAGGAATTGTTCAGGCAGCGCGTAATGCCGGTCAGTACATTCAATGTTATGCCGGCATACTGGAAGATTTCGGAATCCAGGACCAGGATGCCGGTAATCGGCAGACCAGTGGTGGTATCGAGGGTAAACGCGTCGTCGGGCGACTGCACCGGGGCGATGAGCCTGGGCATCGGATAGGTGCCGGCGTCATTGGTGAAGCAATATTCTTTGTCCACGCGCATCGTCTGCGGGCTGGGAATGATGGTCCGTAGAATGGACGAGGCCGGCAGATGCGTGCTGGAGGATATGTTGGGGGCCGAGACGCTGATGTACGAGGGAGATGACAACGCGACCCCGATGGTTTTTTCCGGTTGAGCCAACGGAGAAATGTCATAGGAAACGAAATAGGTGTTCAGATGACGCGCCGCTGTTTCGATTTTGATCGGCCCGGTGGTCAGGTCGTTCAAGTCGGCGCTGTACGTGTTCGTGTCAAACGTGACCCTGGCCAGACCCGGGGCGGGCGCGCCAAAGACGCCGCTTCCGATCGGCGGGGAGTCCGCGGCCACGTTAAAGATGCCGGTACCGTTGCGATCCACCCAGACCTTGACCGCGGCCACATCGGAGTCGCGCGAGGTCCCCAGGCGGCTGAAGGTTAACGACTGCAACGCGGCCCGCGCCAGGTTGGCCTGGAGATTGAAGCGCATGACGGCCTGGTTGGTCATTCCCTGCCGCAAGGACATCGGGGTGATGGCGCTCGAGACATCGGTCGACGTCAACACTACAAAGTCCCCGTACTCCTTCATGTTGCCGACATACGTCCCTCCGGTTTGCCCGCCGGTTGCCGGCATGCCGATGTTCCCGGAGAAGTTCCCGACGGTTTTGGGCGCTTCCACGACGAAATACGTTGTGGAGCGGATTTCCGCGCCGAGCGAGGCGTTGATGCTGACATAAGCGAGGTTATTGAAATCAAAGGCCAGGAAATAGTTCTGCGCCACGGCGCCGATCGCCTGTCCGGGCAGTAGTCCCTGAAGATCGATGAGATCCAGATACGCCTGCCCTTCGACCAGCGCGCCCGTGGCGTGAACGGTGGCGGTGGAGTTTTCCGTGGCGCGTGTCAGGCCGGTCAACTGATTGCCCATGGAATCGACTCCCGAATAGGTCATGATCTCGTTTCCAATGACCAGCCGTCCCGGGGCCGGCGCGTACAAGCTGGCGTTGGCCACATGAGCGACGTCGGTCGAATCATCCATGTCAAAGGCCAGCGGAGACCCCGGGAACTGGAAGGTCTTTAAGCTGGTGGTGACTTCACTGTCCACGCCGACCTCGTAGTTGCCGTTATTGTTGCTGTCCAGATAGAGATGAATCGCGTCAATATCCGAAGGCCGGTTCAAATGTTCCGGATTGCCGCGATCCAGCCGCAAGTGCGTCCAGACCACGCTGTTGACGACGCCGGAGCCGGCGGGATTACGGGTCTGCATCGTCAACTTCATGACCGGCACCTGTCTATCCCCTTGCGTGGCTACCGCCGAAACATTAAAGCCTCCCGCGGAGTCGTTGACGCGTAAGACATTCAATTCATCCGGTGTCGGTGTGATCGGCACCACCGAGGAATTAATTTCGAGGAATGAAGCCATTTCGCCGTCACCCAGCCCGATGTCGGATGTGCCGCGGATGCGGGCGCTCAGGTTCAGGCTGGCCGCCGAGGGACTGATATGGTAGGCGACAAAAATGTAACTCGTGGTCGGCGTCACAATGAGATTCGAGGCCAGCGTGACCGTCGCCACCTGGTTGATGAAATGGCCGTCCGCGGAGATGGAGCAGTTGTCGATGGACGGCATGAAGAACCCGTCCCCGTTGCAGTCCTTGTAAATCTTGACGTCGCTGATGTCCGCATCATTCGCCGTGGAGGGCTGGTAGACCCGCAGGGAGTTCACGGTGCCCTGGAAGGCCTCTGTCCAGAAACCGAGGCGCAGCATGCCCGTCGCGTCCGTTCCCTGGCTGACGTAGGCTTGCTGGCCCAGGCCCGCCCCGCCGGGATTCCACCAGGCGGCGATATCGGTCCCTTCGATATGGACCTTGGCTTTTTCGCGCACGACCGGGGCCGTTGATGTGTAAATGGCGAAGTTGTTGTTGGCCACGCCCAGCCCGTTAATGGTGATCTGTGACGGATCCGTGATCTTGAGGCCCAGGTTCGCCGGCAGCGGCGTCAGCGTCTGGGACGAAATCCGGACGGTGATAAAGACGTTCTTCGGCGATCCCGGCGTGACCGGGATATTCAGGCCGGAGAAAACCGCCTGCCCGGCGGCAAAGGCCGCTGTGCTCACCAGTTGATCGATCACCGGCGAGCAGCCAAAGCAGGGCTCCGGCTCCAGCTGGCCGTCGTTGTTCGCGTCGTAGATGAGTCCGACCTCGGTGATGTCGCTGTCTCCCAGGGTGCCGGCGATCGTATTCTTCGCCACTCGAATCTGCGAGACGGTCGTGTTGGAGGAATACGACGGCGGCAGTACGCTGAAGGTCAAGCGCAGCAGCGGAACCGGGTAGAAGTCGTTATAAAGGGTTCCATTCCCCTGGGACAATCCGGTGCGGCCCTGATAGGGGGTTCCGCTCAAGAGTTGTTGCTTGGCCGCGTAGGTCGGATCGGACATCGGAACAGGCGAGAGATCCGCCGGAGTGACCACGATGCCGGCGGTGACGATGTCCTCCAGCGAGTGGACGGGCACGTTGCGGGCGGTGTCGCTGGTCCAGCCGCGCACAATGTTCTCAGAGGAGTCAAAGGCATTATTCCCGGGCACGAGCGGTGGGACCGGAGTGACATAGTCCGTGGCTTTGATATGAAGCGTTTCCTGGATGCTGTCCGATATGAGGAGATGCGAATAAACGCCGCCGTCGGACGCCTTAAAGGTGTAAGAGGACACCGGCTGCGTCAAGTTGCCGCTGTCCACCAGGGTGACCGAGGTCGAGAGGCTGGTTTCCCAGAACAGGACCTGGCCGGTGTAGTATTGGCCGTTTTTGGGATCGCCGCTCGCGATATTGCCGAACTGGTCCCGCGCGACAATCCGGCCCATGGGCAGGAGGCTGTTCACCGGCAACGGATTGGATTCTCTGAAGTTCGGCTCAACCGTCAGATAGGCCGCGGGCGCCGCTGTAATGACATGCGTGGTCGTCCCGTTCGCCAGAACGCTGTTGCCGTCGTAGGCCGTCATGAGATGACTGCCCTGGACGGTGTCAAAGTAGTAAATATTCACTTGCGCGGAGCCGGACGATAAGGGCACCGGCAACACATTGGCGGAGAAGGCCGGGCCGGGGATACTTCTGAAGAGCGCCAAATTGTCCGCGCTGGTCCAGGCCCGGGCACCGGCGGAGTCGGCGAAGAAATTAATGACGGTATCGGTTACGACCGGTGACGTATTACCGAAGGGATCCACGGAGACAATCGAGACAACGGTGTTCGTCGGGATCCCCGTTTGATAATCCGGTTCGTATTGGATCGTGGTTCCCGCGACCATCGTGCGGGACGGCGTCAGGAACTTAATGTGGTCGGGCGGGGCCGGATTCACCGTATAGCTCGAGACGGACGCGGCCCAGCCGGAAGCGGGTTTTTCGATGATGACGGAGTGATTGCCGGCCAGCGTATCGATCATGAGGAAGGTCATCGTGCTCTCACCCACCGCGATCCGCGCGTTTCCGGCCCCTGCCACAAACGTCGTGGTGCTGTCGGGAGAAGCGAAGGAGACCGCTCCCTCCGAGTTCGAAGTGAGAGTAAATTCAGCGGTGGGCCCGCCGAGATCCCCGATCGTGATCGGGCTGGGGTTGCCGTAGATATCGGCGGTGGCGAATTTGAAGGCCTGGGACGTGGTCCCCGCGGTCAGGGCCGCCGGTTGGCTCAGCAGGCTGATCCGGTAAATAGAATTGGGGGCGACGGTGACGGCTTGCGTGCCGGTGCTCCAGAAAATACCGTTCACCCAGGCCGAGAGCAGAGGCCGCGAGCCGGGAGTCGGGTAGTTCTCGCTCGCGTTGGTGTCCATGTAGTAGAACGTCGTTCCCCACGTATTGGCGTCAATCAAAACCGAAGTCGTGGAGCTTTGGAAGCCGGGCGCCGCCGGCGGCGGAGGCGGCAGGATCGCCGACGAAACGGAGAATCCATAGGCGTCAAAGTTCGACGAAGGATTCCGGGTCGTCGTCAAAACAGCGGTCACGGAGGACGCGGTCACCGTCGGATTCCCGTTGTAGTCTTGAAGCTGGAGATTGAGGACCGAGAGGTTGGGGTTGCCGGTCAGATCAAACGGCAGGCCCGCCTGCAAGATCCGCTTGGCGTTCCGGAATCCCAGTTTGGCGGTAACGTCCGGCGTCACCGTGAAGTTGTATTGAGTCCGGATGGTGGAGCCGCTGTAGCTGGCCCCGACATAGGCTTGCAGGGTCCAGGTCCCGAGCCGGCCGTCTTCCAGCGGCGTGGAAGACATTTTGTCGAAATAGACGAAGTTCAGCTGAGACGTGCCTCCGAGGAATGTCAGCCCGGTGATCGGGACGCCGGCCAGCGTCTGGAATTCATAGTCATGCGTTGTTTTCGTAAATCCGCGCGCGGTGTGAATGTTGGATTGGTTGTTGGCGCTGTCGTCCAGGGCCACGGCCAGACTCCCCACGTCGGCCTGGTTGTCAAAGTCGTCACGCCGCTCCAATATGAAGGACGGCAGGAATTGCGCGGTTTTCCCCGCGGCCTCGGAAGCGGGCGGGTTCACAAAAGCGAGTTTGCTGGTCGTGCCGCCCGCGGTCGTCAACCGTCCGGTTTCGTTAACGATGGTATAGACTCCGGCGGTGGCGTTGAATCGAATCTGGGCGGAATCCCCCGTCTTGTTTGAAACGTAGTAATACAGAGGGGCGGAAATGCCGATGGTCCCGCTGGAGTCTGTCACGACGCTCCAGGTGGGGGTCGGCGGCGTGCCGGAGGACGCGGCCGCATTGAAGGAAATGGTGCCGGTGGCCCCGACGACGTTGTAGGTCGACAAATGGACCGTGACCCCCGCGCTGGAGGAGTAGTTGTTGTACGAATCAGCCAGTTTGGCCCAGATGGGATAGTACCCCAGCGCGCCCAGGCTGCCGGCCGGGACATTCACATTGCCGGCGGGACTCACGACAAATTGAGACGGCGACCCGGCGGATACCGCGATGTAGGGGCGGGTGGAATAAACCACGCCGCCCGAGCCCCAGCCGCGTTCGGTGGTGACATCTATTCCTTCACGCGCCCTCAGCCAGTCGTTGCCGGCGGCCAGAAGCGAGAAGTAGTTGGTCAGGCACAATTGTCCGTTGCTGCTGACCAGGTTGTAGGTCGTTGTCCCCGGCAGCCAGGGGGGATTTTGCATGGGATCCGTCAGCCCGCCGTTGCCGGTGGTCTGGGCCTCAAATGAAATCGTGGTCAGGGTTGACGTTGACGTGTAGGGCCCGGTTGAAAGGACATTATGGAATTGGTCATGCATGACCAGGCAGCCATCGAACGGCTGTCCGGCCTGAATTTCCGTGGCCGGCAAGTTAAAGAAGTGCAGATGGTGTTTCGCTCCGGGATAGACCCGGATAGGCGAGGACACGTTCTGCAGGAGGCCTTCGGTCCCGGCGGGGCTGTCAGGGGCCGTTGAAACCGTGATCTGGAAAACCGTCTGGGCAGAGCTCGCCTGAACGGTGAAGACTTGATACCCCTCGTTGGGTAACAGGAGTCCGGGATTTGTGGGCGAAACCCAGGTGACTCCCGTGTCATTGGAAGTCAAGAGCACCTTCGGATTCGTGCCGTTCGGGACCAGGTTGTATTGCGCGTCGGTCTGGTAAACGGTCACGTCAAAGTTTTCGCCGGCTACTTGCTCAGCGGGTACGCCGAGCCGGCCGGTCGCCGAGCCTGGGACAAAGGTTTCCCCGGGAACCCTGACCAGCAACCGGGTGGCCGGTCCCGCGTAGACTTCAAAGGCGCCTGTCGCCGGAGAAACGGATTGTGTCCAGTGCGTGCCGCTGTCCTGCAGCTCCGTGTCGACGGCGGTCACGGTCTGCGTGCTGGCGGTCCGCATCTGCACGACAAACGTGCCTTCGGATTGGCCGTTCAGGAACGTCAGGGTCGTTGAGATGACCGCGTACGGATCGGTTGTGGCCAGGGCGATTCTCTCCTGGTTGTGCGCGGTAACCGGGTTGAAGTACATGTCGACCACGCGGACCGTCGCGCCGACCGTCGAGCCGGCCACCACATTGGCCACGCTCCCTGTTTTCCCGGGGGACCCGCTGCCCGGGGTGGCGGTTTCGTTCGGCAGCAACAAGAGGAGATTAGCGGCGGCCCTGGGGCTGGCCGTAAAGACGGAGGAAATGGACGGCGCCCAGGGCGGCGCATGGCCCGTGGTGCTGTCGATCATGACAAACTGTTCCGTGGTGGCCCGGTAGAGCCTCATATTGGCGAAGGTCGCCTGTCCCGTGACATGGTTAATGGCCTGGATAGGCGTAGGGATTACGGCGTAGGGATCCGCGTTGTCCGCGATGGAAATCTTCACGTTGGCGGAATTGGTTCCAAACGTCGCCGGAGGCACCGTGATCGTGTTGAAGAATTTATCGGTGATCTGGACGACGACATTCAGCAAGTCGCCGACGGTGTAAGGGGACACGGGTCCGGACTTGCCCGTGGCGGTTCCCCAGGCCGGGGATTCGCCCGGCAGAAGCGCCAGCAGGTTCCGCTGGAATCCGGACGAGGCGTTGGCGTTGACGGGGACGCCCGCTGACGTGAAGTTTGTGTAAACCGGGCCGGTCGATGTCGCGGTCAGTATCCAGCCGCTGTTTGTGGCGGTGATCAGTTCCATGGGGAAGACGAAGGACCCGGTGGTGATTAAGACCGTGACAGGGTCTTTCCCGTCCGAGGTCCAGGGGCCGGTGGACGCATCGTTCTGGTCGGAGGTCTCAATCCTCAGCGTAGCGCTCGCGGTGGTGACCGGGTTCCAGAACGCGTCTGTAATGTTAGCCGTCACGTAGAACTGGGCGCCGGCCGATTGCGTTGAAGGGCCGCCGCTGACGCCGTTCGTATAAGCCGACAGGCTCCCGGGCACCGCTGTTTCTCCCGGCAGCACCAATTGCAGCTGCGAGGCCACGGCTCCGTTCACCGTGAGAGCCACGCTGCCGTCGGTCAGGACCGGGGCCGTATAATCATGATCCTGAGCGTAAAGGGTGGTGACGCCGGCGGTATAGAAGTTCACACCCTCCACGATCACCTGGCCGGCCGCCAGGGTCACCGAGCCGGGATTGATGTCATACGGATCGCTGGTGTAAACGAAAACAGGATTGCGTCCGGTCGAGACCAGGTTGGAGAAGGCATCGGTCGCGTTCACGGTCACCTGGAAGGCGGTACCGGCGGTCCGGACATCGGCGGTGCCGCTGACGCCTCCGACCGTCCCCGACGAGAGCGATTGTCCGGGAGCCAGAACGATCAGTTTGGTCGGCGCGCCCGGGATCGTCACCACCCCGGTATCCGTATCCATCTGATAGTTGGCTCCGGTAAAGGTGCTGGCGGTAAACTCCCACGTCCCGGCGGTGACCAGCACGGTGCCGAACGTGGCGGAGGCCGTTCCCAGATCGAGGGATTGCGGGTTGCCTCCGGTGTAGGCTTCATTATCATTCGGATCGGAGGAAACCAGCCGGACACTGGGCAACGCCGCGTTCGGCTGGATGTTGTAATAGGCATCCGTCAAATAAACCGTTACGGGGTAAGCCTGACCGGCGACAGCGGTGTCCGGCGAGTTAACCCGTCCTTTCGAGGGAACGTTGCCGGGGACCCGGTTCTGTCCCGGCAGAACAACCTGGAGTTTGGCGGCCGGTCCAGCGCTGACGGGAATGGCCGCCGAGGTGCTGGGCAACAACGCGGAAGCCGATCCCGATGTTGTTGACGCGATCACCGTCCATCCGCTCGCCTGATTGGCTTTGGCAAAGACCATCTGGAAAATCGTTGTCCCGCCGGAGAGCGTCTGCGGCAACAGTCCGGCGGCGTATGGATCGTTGGTCGCCAGCTGCACCTGCGCGTTGGCCGCCACCAGGTTCCAGTTCAAGTCCACCGCGTTAACGATGAGCGAGACGGGGACCCCGGCCTGCTGAGTCGAAATCGCAACCGACGATTTTCCGGTTGACGATCCAGGCACCGCGGTTTCGCCGGGGACCAAGATCTGGAGTTTGACAGCGTTATTGGTTGAGACCGTGAAGGTGGACGATATCACCGTTGACGAACTCGCGTCCAGCGTGACCCCTGACATACGAGTCGCTGTAAAGGACGTGGATCCCGTGGCCGTGACGAGGGTGAACGAAGCACTCCCGGTCCCGGTAAAGGACGGCGACTGCGGAGCAACAAAACTGTCCGTGTTGTTTTGTAATTGGATCGTGATGGCGCTGGCCACGGGGTTAAAATGTTTATCCACTACGTTCACAACGACGGTGCTGGACACCCCCGAAACCCAGGCTTGCGGCGCGCCGGTGCGTCCGGTGCCGTTCAGGTTGTACGTGCCAAGACCCGGGACAGCGGTTTCGCCCGGCAGAACAATCTGAAGGGTTCTGGGGGTTCCGGCGGTGACGGGAATCGCCGGAGACGTGTCCGTCGGGATCGTCAATCCGGGGGCATTCGCGGTGAGCGCCCATCCGCTCATGCTGGCGGTCACAAAGGTCCAGGTCGAGATCAGCGTCCCGGAGTTCAGATTGATGGAGAGCGGATCCGACTGATACTCCGCCGGCCGGTTGTCGTGGGAGTCTGTTCCAGTCAGCGTCATCCCGGCGGGTTGACCAGCGGTTTTGTTGAAGAAGCGGTCCACCGCGCGCACCGTGACCCAGAATCCGGTTCCGGCGGTCTGTGTGCTGATGGCGGCCCCCGTCTTTCCTGTTGCGGTCCCGGGGGCGCCGCTCTGTCCCGGCACCAGGAGCTGGACGCCGTTCGTCGCATCCGGCGCCATCACGAGCCCTCCGGACTGATAAGGCGCGCCGTCCGTAAAGCCGGCGGCTGAAGCCGTCAGATAGGTCGTGCGTGCCGTATTGGGGAACACTTCGGCGGTGGTGAGAATAAACGGCAGAGCCACAACGCCCGCGGTCATCGCCTTCGGGCTGTCGCTGGACAGCGGGACCGCGTTCGGATCATCCGATGTCAGCGTGACCACCGGGTTGATCGTGGTCACGATGTTGTAGTAGTTGTCCACGGCCCGGACTTCGACAAAGTACGTTGTGCCGGCGATAAACGGATCCAGCGTTCCCGGTGTCGCCGGATAATTGGAGTCCGTCGTATTCTTCTGCTTGCCGCCGCCGCTCGTATTCCCCTCCTGGCTGAGTTCACCCGGGGCCAGAACCAGCAGTTTGTTGGCGGTGCCGGACTGCACCGGCAGCCACGTGGAAATGCCGACGGCAAACGGATCGCCGGTCGCTGTGCTCGCCGTGATCTGCCAGCCGGAAGGATTGCGCGTGATGAGCGCGACATTGTTGAACACCGCCTGACCCGTGGGCAGCGGGGTTAAGCCGGTTTGAATATTCCCTAAGGCCATAATCCCGGCCGCGGCATTGGAATCATTCGTTGTTAAGGTCACAAAGGTATTTTGTCCCTCGGAAGGGTTAAAGAAAGCATCGACTAGATTCACGGTGACATCAAAGGGAGCGCCGGCTGTGAAGGGCTGAATGCCGGGAGCCGCATTCCCGTCAGGCAGGCCCGTATAACCGCCGTTTTGCCCGCTGTCATACGGAGGACGTCCCGGATCCGCGGTTTGTCCGGGGACCAGGATCTGCAGTCTGGAGGGCGTAGCGGCATGGGTCAGCACAGAATCAGACGTTGTGCTGATGAGCGGCGTGCCCACATATCCCATGATGGTCGACACGCTGATCGTCCAGGGGCCCGGGGCTTTGCGGAAATCCATGGTGAAGGCGGTCGGGCCGCTGACGCTCAGGATGCCGGGTGGAACCGCGTAGGGATCGGTTGTGGTCATCTGAATTTGAGCCGTATCCGGCCGGGGGTTATAGAAGCGGTCGGTAATGGTTACGGTGGAGATGTAAGCCGTGCCCGCGGTCGCATCCGCCGGCGAGCCGGTGAAGCCTCGCGGAGATCCCGGCGCCGGTGTTTCCCCAGGCAGTACGAGGAGAATGTGATCCGTGGTTGTGGAGTTCACCACCTGGACGCTCGAGGTGTCGGAGCTGACGCTGACCGCGGAAGCCGCGGTGGTGCTGGCGCCGATGGTCCAGCCGGGTGTCGTGTTGGCCGCTTTAAAGGTCACGTTGTAGAAGCCCTGGCCATTGACTCCCAGCGTCAAAGGATTAGGCGCGACAACCGCGTAAATGTCCTGCGGCGTCAACTGGGCGGTAGGCTGGCTGGCCTGAGGGACCCGGTTAAATCGGGAGTCAACCATGCGCACCGTCACCGCGTTCGACACGCCGGCATACGTCGGCGTCACGCTCCCGCTCTTGCCGGAGGTGGTTCCCGGCGCCGGGTTTTCACCGGGGAGCAGGACCTGTAAGCGCACCGGTGTTCCGGGGTTCACCGGGATGGCGCTGGAGGTGCTGATCGGCAGGCTGAACCCGGAAGCATAGATCACTTGAGGACTGAACGCGTCGGTTGAAACAGCCAGGGTCACGGTCACCGGGGAAGCGCTGGCGCCTCCGGAGAGATTGACCGTCGGAGTAATCGTTCCGTAAATGTCGGCCAGGGAGAGTGACACCACGCCGTCCGTTGATACGGTGTTGTTGAACGCGTCCAGCGCGCGAATGCTGCCGATCGGCAGAACAAACGACGTGTTCGCCACCTGGGGCTGAGGCGTGCCGCTCTTGCCGGCCCCGTCCGTGTGGCTTTCGCCGGGGACCACGATCTGCAGCTTGGAAAGCGCTCCGGCACTCACCGGCACCGGCGATGAGATGTTGACCCCCAGGGGAACTCCGCTGATGCTTCCGGACGAGGTGAGCAGCCAGCCCGAAAGGTTCTTGGTTCGCAGCTGGACCGAGTTGGTCATCACGCCGTTGGTCGTAGGTGATCCGTTGATGAGTGGATTCGTCACGTTCGGATCATTGGCTTGTATGGTGATGAGGGCCTGTCCCCCGCTTGGGGCTTCAATGAGGTTCCAATAATCATCCACGACGCGCACCGTGATCGGGATAGATTCTCCCCCCGCGAACGTGTGAGGCGCTCCAGTTTTTCCTAAGGTGGTCAGCGGCCAATAACCGGTTCCCTGCGCCGCAAATTCTCCGTCTACCAGGATCTGCAGATTCATTTTTGTCACGTCCGGATCCACCGTCAGGTGCTCAAAGCCGCTGTTGAATCCGGCGGCGGTCGCGGTCGCCGCGGTAAAGGCCGGCAGGGAGGCGTCGTAATCGCGAGACCGTTTGGTCACCCAATTCCAGTCAAACGTTGTTGTCCCATCCGTGAGCGTGATTTGCCGGGTGGCGGAAGGCTGGGCGTTCGGATCATCCGTCACAATCGTAACCGTCGGGTTAGTGGAAATCAGGTTCCCCCAGGTATCCGTCGCGTCCAGCGTGAAAGCGATGGTGGATCCGGTGACAAAGTGGTTGTCCGAAGCGGGCCCGATGGGTGTGCCGGTTTTCAGCGCGGTGGTCCCGGAGGCGGCGGTTTCGCCGTTGACCAGAATCCGCAAGTAGCGCGGGCTGCTTTCTTCTTCATCCGGGTAAACCGTAAACGCCGGCGAGTCATAAATCGGGTTCGTGAGTCCAATGACCGTGGACCGCAGCGTCTGGTTGAAGCCGTTGTAGTCAACGGCCCGATAAAGGATCACGTTGTAGGTGGTGGTTCCGCTGACCATTTGTTTGGTGCCGATGCCGGACGCATTCGAATCGCTCGGCGCGGATAGAACGATCGTGGCCGCGGAGCTGGTCTGGTTCCAGTACGCGTCGACCGCGTAGACGGAGACCGGCTGGCTTTCTCCGGCGGTCCAGCTGGACGGGGAATCCGGCGTTTCTTTCCCGCCTGTGCCGCTGCCGGCGGGGGTATAGGGCGGTTTCCCGGGCCTGTAAATTTCTCCCGGCAGAACAATCAACGAGCGATTAATATTACCCGGCACAATCGGGATGCCGGTCACGGTAGAGGTGGCGTAGTTGGTTCCCGGCAGGCTCGGGAACACGGTCAGGGTTTGAGAGCCCTGCTGGTACATCCGGACGGCAAAGGTGGTCGCGCCCAGCGTCAGTGTCTGGGTGGCGCCGTCCGTGTCGTACGGATCGGAGGTCTGGATAAACACGTTGCCGGTCCCGGCGTTGCCCACAGGGTTGTAGTAGGTATCGGTAATGGTGGCGGAAGCGACCCAGAGAACGCCGGCGGTATGCTGATCCGGCGATCCGGTGAGCCCTCCGTTGGGGACATCGCCCGGAACCAGGGAGAGGCCAGGGAGCGTGACCATGATCTTGGTCGGGCTGCTCGCGATCACCGGCA